>CAZVLC010000115.1:0-5351 GCA_964627885.1 uncultured Peptococcaceae bacterium | reverse complement strand
ATAAACCTGTTCCGGTGGAGCAGAAATTATCAAGTATTTACACCTATAATCATCCGGAAAAAGAACTTTATGCGCAGCACGGACAAGAGACAGAGCAGCATAAAAGAATCAAAGAATTATTAGAAGAACTGGATAATTTAATCGGTTTAAAATCAGTAAAAAAAATAATTTATGAATTGCAAGCATATTTGGAAATTCAGCGGAAAAGGGAAAAAGAGAATCTGCAAACAGATAGGCCTGTTCTCCACATGATTTTCAAAGGTGCTCCGGGAACAGGAAAGACAACTGTGGCGCGTATTATTGGGAATCTATTTAAAGAGATGGGATTATTGCGGAAAGGACATGTAATTGAAGTAGAGAGGGCCGATTTAGTAGGTGAATATATCGGGCATACAGCTTTAAAAACCCGTGATCAGATTAAACAAGCCATAGGAGGCGTCTTGTTTATTGACGAGGCATATTCATTAGCGCGGGGAGGAGAGCGTGATTTTGGGAAAGAAGCTATCGACACGATGGTTAAGGCGATGGAAGACTTTAAAGATGATTTAATTCTGATCTTAGCCGGTTATCGAGATGAAATGAATGATTTCTTAGAAGCAAATCCCGGATTGTTTTCCCGCTTCCCACTGCACATTGATTTTCCAGATTACAGTATTGAGGAATTACTCGCAATTGCCGAGCAAATGTTAAAACAACGAGAATATCAATTAACCGAAGAGGCATGTAAAGAATTGGGTAATATCCTGATGCGAAAAAAAATGGGCTGTTCCGCAGAGCAAAACGGCAATGCGCGTTTGATCAGAAATTTAATTGAGCAAGCTATTCGTCGGCAAGCCGTTCGTTTAGTAACTCAAACCAATCTTACCCGTAATGATTTACTCCTTATTACCTGGAGTGATCTTCAGCAAACCGAAAATTGTCAGTAAGAAAAGCAAAAAAGTATAAGCAAAAAAATTGACAGGGAATTCACCGGTACGATGAATTCCCTGTGCGAACGTAACTTTGTAACAAGCAAATAAGTTAGTACCGCCGTCGATTTATGGGGCGCAACATATCCAACGTTCCTAACACAACATGGGCCAAGCCGAATCCGGTCAGACCCGCACCCATACGACCGCCTACTAATGCACCAATCCCCGTGACTGTGGCTCCTAATCCGGTTACAACCCAACTACTGGTTTTTTTCATGAAGAAATCACCTCCCCATAGTATATTATTTGCTGCTTAATCTCATTTATGCTTGAGATACTGATAAAACTATCCTGATAGTCCTGTTTGAAAATTAATTTTCAGGTTAAAATAACTAGGAAGGGCGGGAAAAGCAATTCTAGTTTACGGAGGTTGAGAATATGCCCCTGAGAGCATGCCCAAAATGTCAACACAGGTTTTATCAAATTATGGAACGTCCTACTGAGAATACCGACAAGCAAGCACAATATGTAATGTGTTCTTCTTGCGGTACTTTATTGGGAAAATTTTTAGCGAATGACCAGCTTGATTAACTTGTAAAACTTTGTATTACTTGCTTAATTTATTACTTGCTTAGTTTACGAAAATTGCCGAGCCCAGCAGGGCTCATTTCATTTTAAGGCGTTTTATGCTATAATTCATTTTTATAGAAGAAGTTTGGAGATGGTGGCTTGGGTCATAACGGAAAAGCTTTAATCGATTTAACTAAACAAGAAGAAATAACACTCTTGATCGGTATTAAAGAATCTCCCGATGAGCTCTTAGGAGGGGAAGAATCCTTAGAGGAATTACGAGCATTAGCGGAAACTGCCGGAGCGCGGATTAAACAACAACTCATGCTCAAAATAAGTCATCCGGATTCTTCCTTTTATCTGGGCAAGGGGAAAGTCGAAGAATTGGCGCTGTATACGCAACAAGAAGAGATTGATCTCGTCATCTTTGATGACGAATTATCTCCCCGGCAGCAAAAAAATCTGGAAGAACGGCTTAATACACGTGTTATTGACAGAACGGCATTAATCCTGCAGATTTTTGCGAATAGAGCCAAGACGAAAGAAGGAAAACTCCAGGTCGAATTAGCCCAATTAAACTATCTGCTTCCCCGTCTGAGAGGAATGGGAACAGAATTATCCCGTCTCGGGGGAGGCATTGGCACGAGAGGCCCTGGCGAAACAAAGCTGGAAACAGACCGACGCCATATTCGGAAAAGAATCGGCGAGCTGCAAAGAAAAATTGCAGAAATAAAAAGGCAACGGGGCATTATTCGACAACAGCGAATGGATAATAATATCCCTGTTGTAGCGCTAGTGGGTTATACTAATGCCGGAAAATCAACGATTTTGAACGCATTAACCGAAGCCGATACTCTGGCGGAAAACAAACTTTTTGCTACACTTGATCCTATGACCAGAAAACTTACATTAAATGAAGAAGATGTGCTTATAACAGATACCGTCGGCTTTATTCATAAACTTCCTCATCAATTAATTGTTGCCTTTAGAGCGACATTAGAAGAAATAAAATATGCCGACCTGCTCCTACATGTGGTCGATGCTTCTAGCCCGGCTTTAATTGCGCAAATTGAAACCGTGAATCAGGTCTTAAAAGAATTGGATTGTTTAGATAAACCAACTATTATTGTCTTTAATAAATGGGACTTAGTCAAAGATCCTTTAGAACTGCAGCGTCTTCTCAAAAGCTGGCATCCCGCAGTTGCCGTTTCCGCGTTATTTAATAGTCAATTGAACGAACTATTGTCTCTAGTGAGCGAAAATCTGCCGCAACAGCCTCAATTAGTTGAACTGCTTCTTCCTTTTGACAAAAGTGCTTTAACTAATTTTCTTTATCAGGTAGGCAAAGTTGTGGAAACAGAATATAGGGAAAATGGCATCTATTGTGCTGTTTATCTTACGGAACAATACCTTCATCAACTGAAGGACTACCTTTGTCCCAACACAGACAAATCATCTCAAGAAGGGAAAGAGGACTGAAAATATGGAAGAAACCCCAAACTTAAACTATTATACATACTGCCAACAGGAATATAAGATTGACCTAACAACGCTCCACAAAATGGAGGAAATTTCCCGCGCGTGTTTACCGGTTTTTGCGGAGATTAGTGCAACGGCCGAAACCAATCAATTAAAAATAATTCGCGCCTTTCAAAAAAATCAAGTTACTGATTTCCATTTAAATGGCTCAACCGGCTACGGATATGGGGATGAAGGACGCGATAACCTGGAAAGAGTCTACGCCGATGTTTTTCGAACAGAAAAAGCGTTAGTGCGAGCCCAAATTGTCTCCGGAACTCACGCTCTTGCTGTCGCCCTTTTTGGTAATTTAAAAGCAGGGGATGAACTGATTGCCGCAACCGGACAACCTTATGATACCTTGCTGAAGGTTATCGGCCTCCATAATGAAGAAGGATCCTTAATCCAAAATGGAGTAATCTACAAAGAGATTCCTCTCACCGCTGAAAACAAAATTGATCTCGAACGGATTATGGCCAGCATTACCCCGCAAACCAAAATGGTCACTTTTCAACGTTCCAAAGGATATAGCTGGCGCCCATCTTTTGGGATGAAGGAATTAGCAGAAGCGATAAAAACCGTGAAAAAACAATTTCCCCAGGTTATTTGCATGGTTGATAACTGTTACGGCGAATTTGTAGAAGAGAAGGAACCAACAGAAATAGGGGCAGATTTAATTGCCGGCTCTCTCATCAAGAATCCCGGAGGGGGATTAGCGCTAACGGGGGGTTATCTTGCCGGAAAAGCAGCCTTAATTGATAAAGCGGCGATACGACTAACCGCACCCGGGATCGGGTTGGATGTAGGCTCGAGTTTAAATTTTGGCCGTTTTGCCTATCAGGGATTATTTATGGCTCCTTTCATTGTCAGCGAATCTTTAAAAGGTGCAATCTTAGCGGCAAAGTTTTTTCAAGCGTTAGGTTATGAGGTATTACCTGCGGATAATGAGAAAAGGACTGATATCATTCAAGCAATTAAGCTGGGGAGTCGTGAGCTCATGATTGCTTTTTGCCGGGGCATCCAAAGAGCGTGTCCGCTTGATGCACATGTGAGTCCTGAACCGGCCTTATTACCGGGTTATACCGATGAAGTGATTATGGCTGGTGGAACTTTTATTCAAGGCTCCTCCATTGAACTCAGTGCCGATGGGCCTATTCGTCCGCCATATATCATCTTTCTCCAGGGTGGTCTAACCTTGGGGCACATCAAAACGGGCTTGCTCTTAGCTGCAGAGGAAATGAAAAAAATGGCTGTGAGATAATCACAGCCATAATAATTAGAATCTACGAATCAGTCCGATCACTTTCCCTAAGATCTGAAATTGCTCGAGGTCTCGGACAATAATTGGTTCATAGCTTTTATTCTCGGGGACAAGCCGTACATAATTGTCCCCTTTATAAAACCTTTTCACAGTAGCTTCATCATAGATTAAAGCTACTACTATATCACCGCTGTATGCATCGCGTTGTTTACGAACAATCACCATATCACCATCGAGAATGCCACAATTAATCATACTATCCCCGGTCACATTTAACATAAAGACTTCGTCCGATCTGGTAAAATCAAAAGGTAAGGGGAAAGTATCTTCGATATTTTCAACAGCTAAAATTGGCATACCGGCAGTAACTCGACCGACAATCGGTACATTAATCATGTCCTTAGTAATGCGCAGGTTATCATCGAGGACTTCAATCGCTCTTGGTTTGGTAGGATCTCTTCTGATAAAGCCTTTTTGTTCTAATTGATTTAAATGATTATGAACGGTCGAACTGGAGCTTAGTCCAACTGCTTTCCCAATTTCTCTAACGGCCGGAGGATATCCTTTACTTTTGATTTCCTTTTTGATAAAAGTAAGGATTGCTTTCTGACGTTCAGTTAAAGCCTCATTCATAATATACCTCCTTGCTAAAATATAAAAGGTCTTTAGCAAATTGTACCATAAATAAAATGATATTGCAAACGCCCGTTCGTATAATTTTTAAAACAAAGAAATATATCTTGACACCAAACATAAGTTCTGTTATTCTTACTATAGAACATTTGTTTGGAGATGATCGTGATGCGTAAAAGAAAAAACTACAAAAATACTGTGAAAAGATTTCGGTTGTTGTTAGCGGTACTACTTATAATCGGTGTTTTTCAACTGGTAATACCTTTAATGACCAGTGCCAATACACCCACAAAATATGTTACGGTAATTGTTGAAGACGGTGATTCGCTTTGGACCATAGCTGCACAGTTTAAGAATGAACATACGGATATCCGCAAATATATTAATTTGATACAGAAACACAACCAAAAAAACGACACATTACTGCAACCGGGTGAGGTATTAAAAGTACCGGTATG
>CAZVLC010000114.1:0-5374 GCA_964627885.1 uncultured Peptococcaceae bacterium | reverse complement strand
GCCGTAGCTAATAGATGCAGGATGCCAAAACGTACATATTGTTCCCGAAAAATAAAATACGTCACCAGTGAAATCAGTAAGGCAAAGGCTAACACCTTCAGCCCTCTTCTCACATTATTGCGGCTAAAACCGCTACTGATTCCCGCCAGAAAGATAAAGAGCCAGGCCGCTACTTTCCCTTCCCAATACCAAAAGCTACTTAAGATGGCCACTTCCCGGCCCCAAAATTCATTTAGGTCATACACCAAGTGGAAAAAAATCATCAGGATAATAGCCATCGCCCGCAAAAAATCTATTTCCCAAATCCTCTCTTCACGCAATTAATCCACCCCTATTTTCGTGAAAGCTCCTCCACTTCATTGCGCCTGGTTTTTCACCAGCTTCACAATATCCTGCGGTTTTAAAACCTTGCCGTAAGAAACCACCTTTTCATCGATAACCAGCCCCGGAGTGGACATGATCCCATAACTGGCGATCTGGACAAAATCTGTGACTTTTTCGATTTCTGCTTCCACCCCCAGCTCCGCCAATGCCGCCTTGGTGTTTTCGGCTAAAGTAACGCAATTCTTACATCCCGGTCCTAATACTTTGATTTTCATGTGCAATATCTCCTCTCTAAAATCCTAAATAGAACATATACAAACCAATTAATAGTATTATCCCACCCATAACATATTTTAGAATCCGGCTAAAGAGACCATATCCTCCACTTGAGGTTATTTTATTTACAAAGCCGATTGATGTCCCAGCCGCCAAGACCAATACACTGTGCCCAAGCGAATATAACAAAAGGAGAAGAACACCCCATGCCAGATTTCCACTACGGGCTACCATCCCCAATAAAACAACCAGTACAGGGGTTGCACATGGTGAAGAGAATAATCCTCCTAATATTCCGGCAATAAACGCGCCCAAATATCCTTTCCTTGTGGTTTTCGCGGTAAGATATGTCGCCGGAATAAAATCATAAATTTCCCATACTTGTAAGGCCATCAAAACCATTAAAATACCCAAGGCAATGTACCAGTACTTTCCGGACATGCCCATTAGCCTTCCCAATAATGAAGCAGCAGTCCCCAGTGCCGTAAATGTTACGGCCATGCCCACAGCAAAGGTTAACGATAATCGAAAAGCTTTAGCGGGATCATTATTCCCTGTCCCACCCACATAGCCGATCACCAACGGAACACTGGTCAGAGAACAGGGGGTTACCGAGGTTAATACTCCCGCTAATACGGCCAGCAGCGGAGCAAACCAGAAACCTTGCGCGATTAACGCGGAAAGTGTTTCCATGCACTGATCGATCACTTCTCCAACCCCATTTCCTTGAGAATATCCAGCATCGTTTCTTCGGTCATTTTGCCCTCATGAATCGTATAGACATGCTGATCTGTCCCTTTATTAACATATTTAATCATCCCCGCAGCCTTATAGTCAGCCGTAATATATGGATCACCGTCTTTATCAAAGAACATTTGGGAAGGGATAATATTGATCGGGTATCCATCGCTCAATCCCTCATATTTCCTGACATCAACAAATTTAATAATTGCTTTTCCTCGCAGTTCCTCGTTCAACTTGTCTAAAACAGGAGCCATCTCCTTACAAGGGATGCACGAATCCGAACCAAAATCAATGACGATAGGTAAACCATATGATTTCAGCTGCTCAAGATCTAAAGGTTCCGTGACATGCAACGCAAAATCCGGATTATCATTTATTGCTATTGTCTCAGCATTATCCTTATTCTTAAAAAACCATATCCCGACAATTAACAAAATAATCAGAATCGGCAATGCAATCTTACTGGCCTGTTGCTTAGATATGGTCATAATAAATCTCTCCCCTCGTTTGTTGGCTAATTTCAACTAAAAGCTTTTTAGCTGTATCAAAGCCTCGCTTATTTAAAGAGTAATGCATCCATTTCCCATCACGGTAACTGTCCACAAAACCCGAGTCACAGAGTATTTTCATATGGTGGGACAATTATGTTTTATTATATGCCCCGCCTCCTTCTCTGTCAATCTCTCCATTATTCCCCTTTATTCCCCTTTAAACCTTTCTCCAGTTCTATCTCAGCCGTTCCTTTACCCAGTCTCGGGGGTTAAAAACGACCTTCTACCGTATATTAAAAGTCTTTTACGCAAACACTTAATGGAAATAAGAGCAAATCTATTAAGAAAAGGAGACGCAAGATGGCAACCTTATTTGAAAAAGTGCAGATTGGAAATTTAGAATTGAAGAACCGTATCGTGATGGATCCGATGGGATTCTCGCATACGGACTCTGACGGTGGCTACTCCGACCGGCAGATTGACTATTATGTGGAACGGGCAAAAGGAGGCTTTGGCTTAATCTATCCAACGGCGACCACAGTCACCACCAAATTTGAGTTCGCGCCGATGCCTAATGTGCTTGAAACATACTCCCAAGGAACACGTCTTGGTATCTTATGCGACAAGATTCATCAATATGGGGCTAAATTATGTTCTCAGCTTTCTCTGGGACTAGGCCGGGTTGGCTTCGTTGACCCATTTACCCCCCCTAAGTCCGCAAGCGCAGTACCTTCATTTTTCTTTCCCAGTCTGATTTGCGAACCATATACCATAGATGAAATCAAATTCTTAATCGGCAAGTTTGGCTATGCCTGTTTGCTGGCGAAAAACGCCGGGGCAGACGCCATCGAAATTCACGCTTACGGTGGGTACCTCATTGATCAGTTTCTCACCCCACTTTGGAATAAACGAACCGATGAATACGGCGGCAGCCTGGAAAACCGCTTGCGGATTTTATATGAGTTGCGCGATGCCTGTTGGGAGAATTGCGGAAAAGATTTCCCCTTGTTTGTAAAGCTTACCATCGACCACCGTGTCCCCGGCGGCAGAACCCTTGAAGAAGGTATTGAGATGCTGCACGTTTTGGATGATGCCGGATTCGCCGTTTTCCATCTCGATTTAGGTACCTATGAAAACTGGTATGATGCCGTCACTACCGTCTACCAGGAAGAAGGTGTCCAACTCTATCTGGCCGAAGCGGCGAAGAAAGCCGGCATTAAGACCCCGCTGCTGGTGCAAGGAAAATTGGGCGATCCAAAACTCGCCGAAAAAGTCGTGCGGGAAGGCACTGCTGACTTAATCGGTCTGGGCCATCCTGCCCTAACCGATCCGGAGTGGGCGAACAAAGCAAAACAAGGACACCTTGAAGATATTGTGCCTTGTATCGGTTGCAATGAATGTATTTATGCCAACCTAACCAACCAGCGCTTTAAATGTGCCGTAAACCCCCGTCTGGGGATGGAGAAAGATTTTGCGCTTACTCCGGCGCGGGAAAAACTTTCTGTTCTGGTGGTCGGCGCCGGCCCGGGCGGAATCAATGCTGCCATCACTGCCGCGAAACGCGGATTTAACGTCGAGCTCTGGGAAAAGGATTATTCATTAGGAGGTGCTTTACGAGCGGCCGGTGCACCGGAATTCAAGGAATCAGTGGCTAAATACCTGGAATATCTCAAAGTACAGCTTTACAAAAGCAACGTCAATGTTCGCCTGAATAAAGAAGCTACGCCGGACGAAATCCTTAAAATGAAACCCGATGCGGTGATCATTGCCGGTGGTGCGCAGCCGATCATCCCCAACATTCCGGGCATGGATAAAATGGCGGTCGAGGAAGCGAACAAAGTACTCATGCGCGGTAGTTGCCCCGGCAACAATATTGTCGTCCTCGGTGGAGGTTTAGTCGGTTGCGAAACGGCACTCTTCTTGGATCGGCAAGGCAAGAACGTCACTATTGTGGAACAACTGGAAGCAATTCTTTTCGGAGTAAAACACGCGACCAACAATGACCTCGCTATCAAACACTTGTTAGCGGAATCCAATATCAAACAAATGACCGGTGCAACTCTCACCGCAATGGATACCGGAAAAGTAACAGTAAGCACGGGCCAGGGGCAGGAAACAACCATCCCCTGTGATACGGTAGTCATGGCCGTGGGCTCCAAAGCCAATCAGAATTTGGAAGCGGCCCTCCAGGGAAAGATTACCAAGGTCTTTACCATCGGGGACAACGAAAGACCGGCCAAAGTAATCGATGCCGTAGCAGAGGGTTACCATACTGCCCGATTACTGGAAGAATTAAATAATTAACAAAGAGAGTTGAAAAACTGCTATGAAAAAAAGCCACCGTGCCCTATATTTTGGGCGCAGTGGCTTTTGTAATGCATTTAAGTTTACTTAAATAAAGGGGTGGAAAAATACCTTTCGGCCGTATCCGGAAGGACCGTCACAACCGTCTTCCCTTTCCCTAACATTTTGGCTAGTTTTAAGGCAGCGGCGACGTTAGTGCCACTGGAAATACCGCACATCAAGCCTTCAAAACGGGCTAAATCTTTAGCGGTTTGGATCGCTTCCTGATCAGTGACGATACAAATTCCTTCATAGATTTTCGTATTCAAAACAGCAGGCACAAGGCCATCGCCGATCCCCATCTGTAAATGCGTGCCGATGTTTCCTCCCGATAAAATAGCCGCATTTTCCGGTTCAACTGCCCAAATGACAATATCGGGATTTTGGGCCTTCAATACCTCTCCAATCCCGGTTATTGTTCCACCGGTGCCAACGCCCGAGCAAAAGCCGTGAATCGGCCCGGCCACCTGCGCCAAGATTTCTAAAGCAGTATGATGACGATGGACCATGGGATTAGCTTCATTTTCAAACTGCTGGGGAATATATACATTAGGATTTTCTTTGGCCATCTTTATGGCTGTCTGTAAGCATTCTTCAATACAATCCCCAATGTTGCCCGCATCATGAACCAGAATTACTTCGGCGCCATAATGTTCAACCAGTTTTTTTCTTTCTTCGCTCACTGAGTCCGGCATAATAATAATGGTCCGGTATCCTTTGACTGCCCCAACCAATGCCAGCCCAATTCCTTGATTACCACTGGTCGGTTCCACAATTATCGTATCTTTATTGATAAGGCCTTGCTTTTCCGCTTCCCGAATCATGTTAAATGCGGTTCTTGTTTTTATGGAACCGCCCACATTTAAACCTTCATATTTCACCAAAACTTCGGCACTATCAGGGTCATTCAGACAATTTAAGCGAATTATGGGGGTTTGCCCGATTGCTTCTAATACATTGTTATAGATCATTGTCTTCCTCCTCGTATCAGTTCAAATTAGAAACTTATTATTATATTATAGCAAATAATGTTACCAAACAAAACCTTGACAAATATTTGTCTATTCTGATAGACTAATATTGTCTATTAGAATAGACAGTCCGGAGGTGTCTGTATTATCATGGAGCAAAATACTCAATATAAGTTGTTTGATGCCGAATCTAAGTTTATGTGTATCGTTTGGGAGAACGAACCG
>CAZVLC010000113.1:0-5382 GCA_964627885.1 uncultured Peptococcaceae bacterium | reverse complement strand
CGTACTTGCCTCACTCCACACTATGGGGGCTACGCTTCCTGTGTTTCAGACGGCTGCGCCATCGCTACCATCTCTTTCTGAACCGCTTCCGACTCAGGAGGGCATTCTCGCGTTACTTGGACGCACCTTTGAGCTGGCACCGACAGCCGCTTTTCTAAATCCGGAACAAGACCCGCTGGTTGTTGCGGAACAAGATGAAACTGCCATTGTCTATGCCCGGTCCAATAGTGAGCAAGAACTGTCTGCGGTGAAGGCTTATGTGCGGGAAGGCGTGGGCTATGATGTCAAGGAGATTAGCGCCAAACTCATTCCCATTACGCCGCTTATGCAGGCCGCGGGTTGGTATATGGAAAAGGGCACACCGGAACAGCAGGGGAAACCTTATGACCCCGCCTCGTCGCTGCGCTGGAGGAATATAACCGGACTGGTGCCCGGTCGGACCACTCTCGCTAACGAGCTTTTCCTGCTATACACGCGTGCCCAAATTGCGGAGTCGTGCCTGCGCGAAATGCTTGATGCCAAGTGGGGCGGAGCGAAATTTGCTCAATACTAGCGGGTAGAAATTTACATGCCCCCACCTGAAAAAGGTGGTTTTTTTTTGGCCTTGTTAGCTCATGTGTTTAGCTTATTTGGGCCTGATACGAAGGGGGCTTGTTTGACAACCGACAACTTACAATATATAATGAGTATGTTGGTTACCGCGGCTTTTACTTGAATATTGTACTTATGCGTCGCAGTATCTCAATGTCGGTGATGGCGATATTTCCATCATACAAAAAGATATTGGAGGCTTTAGCGTGAAGAAAAAATTGTTAGTGGGTATTTTATGTATAGGCTTGTTATTTTTAGTAACTGCCTGTACCCAGGAAGCAAAGAAGGTAGTTTTTGGTGATGCTGATTGGGAAAGCGTGAAATTCCATAATGCGGTGGCAAGGTTCATCGCCGAAGAAGCGTATGATCTGGAAACAGAAGAGGTATTCGGAACGACACTGGTCACTTATGGGGCCTTGAAGACAGGGGATGTCGATGTATGGATGGAAATCTGGACCGGAACCATCTTACCGTACCATGATGATGTTGCTGCCGGCAAAATTACGGAATTAGGGGTGAATTTTGATGACAATGTCCAGGGTCTGTATGTCCCTCGTTATGTCATCGAAGGGGATGCAGATAGAGGGATAGAAGCTTTAGCTCCTGATTTAAAAACGGTGGCGGACTTAAAAGAATACAGTCATCTTTTCCCGGATCCCGATGACCCGTCCAAAGGAAGAATCTATGGATCAATTTCCGGTTGGGCAGTAGATGAAATATTGCGGGCGAAAGTAAACTCTTATGGGCTGGACGTGGTTTATAATTACATTGATCCGGGTTCAGACGCAGCTCTTTCGGCATCGATTGCCAGTGCTTATATCAAAGGTGAACCTATCGTGGCCTATTATTGGGAGCCAACATGGGTCACCGGAAAATTTGACCTTGTCCTTTTGGAGGACGCGCCATATGATGCGGCTGTGTACGCAGAAGGGCAGTGTGAATTTCCGGCCTTTCCAGTAACGGTAGGAATCCATCCTGAATTCATTAATGAGTATCCGGAATTCTGTGAATTCTTGAGTAAATATTCTACCTCAAGTCAATTGACTTCCGAAGCATTAGCGTATATTTATGAAAATGGGGTGGAATATCTGGATTGTGCCAAATGGTTTTTGACTCAGCATGATGAACTTTTGGATCAGTGGCTTCCGGCAGAAAAAGCCAAACTTGTGCGTGATGCGCTTGCTCAATAAGGTGGTGTGACTAATTTGCCAGCATGGTTAACAGAATTTCAAAATTGTATTCCAGGGTGGCTAGTAGAATTTCCAAATAGTATTTTTGTAGATATTAAGAAGCCGATTGATAACGCCATACAATATATGTTAGAAAACTGGGATCCCTTTTTTGACGCAATTTCTAGTGTCCTTAGGTTACTCCTAAATGGAATTGGTGGTTTTATAGACAGAATACCTTGGTGGCTGTTCATAATTGCGGTATTTGTGGCCACCTATAAAATGACTAAAAAATTAAGCAATGCTGTGTTATACTCCGCTTTATTGTTGTTTGTCGGAATGATTGGCCTTTGGGAGATGATGTATGACACGCTGGCGATCGTTATCTCGTCAGTCCTTATTTCTCTCTTCGTCGGTCTTCCTGTCGGGATTGCTATTTCCTCAAGTAAAAAAGCTAATAGTGCGATGCTACCGCTTCTTGATACAATGCAAACAATGCCCAGCTTTGTTTATTTGATCCCGGCGGTGATGCTTTTAGGTTTAGGTAATGTTCCGGCTGTAATTGCCACGACGATTTATGCGGTTCCGCCGGTTATTCGCTTGACAAGTCACGGAATTCAGCAGGTGGATATCGAGGTGGTGGAAGCGGCGAAAGCGTTTGGGGCGACGAAAATGCAGACGTTGTTTAAGGTACAGATTCCTCAGGCGCTTCCGACCATAATGACAGGGGTAAATCAAACGATTATGATGGCGATTTCGATGGTTGTGACTTGTTCAATGATCGGTGCAACCGGGCTTGGTTCGGAAGTACTTATAGGCATTAACCGCCTGGAAAGCGGGCGGGGATTTGCGGCGGGTATCGCCATTGTAATTATTGCAATTATTATGGATCGTTTGACACAGGGGATTTTTCAAAAGGAGAAGGATGCCCAATGAACAATCATGAACAAGATAACGTAATATTACGTGTTGAGCATCTGACGAAAATGTTCGGCGCTAAAAAAGCAGCCGCTCGTGAATTGTTAAAAAAAGGTGCGAGCAAAGAAGAAATTTTGAAGCGAACCGAGGTTACTGTTGCGGTAGATGATGTATCGTTCGCAGTGGAAAGCGGCAAGATTTTTGCCCTGATCGGTTTATCCGGGTCAGGAAAATCTACGGTTGTGCGATGCTTAAATATGTTGCAGCCGCCCACTTCGGGGAAAATATATTTTAAGGGGCGGGATATTGGACAGTATTCCAAGAAAGAGCTGCTTGAATATAGACGCAAGAAAATTTCGATGGTGTTTCAAAGCTTCGGGTTGATGTCACATAAGGATGTTCTGGCTAATGTGGCTTTTGGTTTGGAAATACGCGGAATCTCCAAAAAGGAACGGGAAGAAAAAGCCATGGAGGTGCTTTTCATGGTAGGCTTAAGCGGTTGGGAACATAAGCACGTTTCTGATTTAAGCGGGGGGATGCGTCAGCGTGTTGGCATTGCCCGGGCACTTACTAATGCCCCGGATATTTTGCTGATGGACGAGCCTTTTTCAGCGCTTGATCCTCTTGTACGGCGTGATATGCAGTTTGAATTGTTGTCTTTGCAGGAAAAGTTGAACAAAACAGTTGTGTTTATCACCCATGATATCGACGAGGCATTTAAACTGGGCGATACTGTAGCGATCATGAGAGATGGTCGAATTGTGCAGACTGATACTCCGGAAGAAATGATCTCTAATCCGGCCGACGATTATGTGAGGGAATTTATCAATAGTGCGGACAAATCGCAGATATTTTGTGTCAAAAATATCATGCAAACACCAATTTGTCTTATCCATTCACGTAATGGGGTTAATAATGCCTTGAAACTAATGCGCGATAATGGGGTTTCCAGTGCCTATGTGGTCGGTGAAAAGTTGCAGTTTATTGGTATTCTCACTCTGGAACAGGCCTTGAAAGTACGTTCTGGAGAAATATCCTTTAATGAGGCTATTGAAAAAGGCATTCCGACTACACCATCGGATACGCAGATCGCGGATTTAATTCCTATTGCGGCAACGGCCAAGTTCCCGATAGCCGTTGTTGACCTGGATAATCGACTGGAAGGAATTGTGACCAAAGCTTCGGTGCTTGCGTCACTTGTTTAACGAGAAATAGGTAAAAAGAAAAAAGCAAAAAACGGAAAAGCAAAAAACGAAAAAGCAAAAGAAACCCATCAGAGTGTTAATCTGATGGGTTTCTTCATAATTCATTACATGTAGGCGGTCCAGCCGCCGTCTACCGCTAGGCATTGGCCATTTACAAAGGAAGCCTCATCGCTTGCCAAAAATACTGCGACCTTCGCTACTTCAGAAGGTTCTCCATTTCTGGGATTCAGTGCTTGACCAACTCCGGCCAGCTGTGCGCCGTTCATATTGATCTTTTTCATAAACTCAGATTGCCCAATTTCGGTCTTGATCGCTCCGGGACAGATCGCGTTACATCTGATGTTTTTCTTTGCGTACATATAGCCCGTGTTTTTTGTTAAACCGACGACCGCATGCTTGCTTGCGGTATAAACTGCGCCGGCAATACCTCCCTTTAAACCACCGATCGAGGCAATATTGACGATTATTCCTCCGTCGGCTGATTCGAAATACTTAACCGCCTTACTCATGGCTAGAAATAATGATTTAGTGTTAAGATTCATCACCTTATCATACATTTCTTCTGTGGCTTCACCGACAGGGCTCATATCATCCATCATCCCTGCGTTGTTCACAAGAATATCCAGCTTGCCAAAAACCCTGATGGCTTCTTCAACCATGTCTTCAATGTTTTCTTTGATGCCAAGGTCTGCCGAGAAAGCGATGATTTGGCCCGGAAAATCCTTAGTATCCGCCACAAGCTGATTTAATCTCTCTGCCCTTCGGGCCACGGCAAGGACTTTTGCCCCTTCTTTAGCATAGTAGTAGGCAATCTCTTTTCCCATACCGGAACTTGCTCCTGTTACAATAGCTACCTTGTCTTTCAGGTTCATAATCTTCCTCCCTTTTTTTAGTATACTTATATTTGTTTAGTATTCTATTTTATTCTTAAAGTTTTATCAAACATATTTTTTCTCATGCCTAGTGTTGACAGTATGGAGGTTTTCGTTCACCCAGATTAAACGGAAAACCAGGCAGGCCTCGGTGCATTTGGCTAAGCCCACAGGAGTTTTCTTGCAGGAATGAAGGTAGAACTTGAATATAATTACAGAAAATAACCCATTGACATAGTACAAAACAAGAGATATTCTATATTTAAAATCGTTATAGTTTTAATTAAGCCTTTAAGATATTAGCTACTCTAAAGAAAAGAGGGCAATTAGATGGAGCATTTACATGAGCAGATTACTCAAAAGTTAAGAAAACATCAAATAAAACCTTCCGTGCACCGGATTATGATTTATGAGTATTTAATGACGAAACGTAATCATCCTACTGTTGAACAAATTTTTCTGCACCTCCGGCAAGATTTTCCTACTATCTCGAAAGCAACAATATATAACACCTTGAATTTATTTGTGGAAGCAGGGTTAGTGAGGAATATTAAAATTGAAGATAAAGAGATAAGGTATGATTCTAATATAGAGAACCATGGCCATTTTAAGTGTGAGGCTTGTGGG
>CAZVLC010000112.1:0-5388 GCA_964627885.1 uncultured Peptococcaceae bacterium | reverse complement strand
ATGGAGCCAGGCATGACCATAGCTAGGGCGTTAGAGGTTTCTCCCGAATTAACCCAGATGCGGGAGGAGGATTCTACGGTTAAGGAACTTTTGGCAAATTCCCAGGCCCTTGAAGGGATTCCGCGCCATTCGGGGATTCATGCGGCCGGGATCGTGATTGCGGAGGAGCCTTTAGATCATTATTTACCTCTGCAAAGAACGTCCGAAGGACTTGTGTGTACGCAGTTTGCCAAGGAAACCGTCGAAGAAATCGGGCTTCTGAAAATGGATTTACTGGGGCTGCGGACTTTGACGGTGATTAATAATGCGGTAGCCCTGGTGAAACAAAGTCAAGGTAAGGATATTAATCTGGTGCGCATCCCTCTGGATGATCCTGCTGTATATGATTTGCTCTCGGCGGGTGATACTATTGGTGTATTCCAATTAGAAAGCTCGGGGTTGCGGGCGATTCTGCGCGATTTAAAACCCCGTACTTTTGAAGATATTATCGCTTTAGTGGCGCTTTACCGCCCGGGCCCCTTGGGCAGCGGCATGATTGAGGATTTTATCAAGCGTAAACACAAGGAAGTGGAGATAACCTATCTCCATCCGGCTTTAGAACCGATTTTACAAACTACTTACGGCGTCATTATTTATCAGGAACAGGTGATGCGGATTGCCAGTGAATTAGCCGGTTTTACCTTGGGCGAGGCTGATTTGCTGCGGCGGGCAATGGGTAAGAAAAAGCTGGAGATTATTACCGGATTGCGCAAACAGTTTGTGGAGGGCGCGGGCCAAAAGGGAATCAGTGCGGAAATCGCCGGCAAGATCTTTGATTTGATGGAGTACTTTGCCGGGTATGGCTTTAATAAAAGCCATTCGGCGGCCTATGCTTTTCTGGCCTATCAAACCGCCTATTTGAAAGCACATTACCCCGTGGAATTTTTGGCCGCCTTGCTTACCAGTGTTATTGAAACCAAAGACCGGGTCCCCTTTTATATTGAAGAATGCCGCCAGCGGAAGATCGAGATTTTACCGCCGGATGTGAACGAGAGCGGGGAAAGATTTACGGTCAGCGGGCATAAAATCCGCTTTGGACTGGCGGCGATTAAACAGGTGGGTTATCAGGCGATTGAGGCCATTGTGACGGAACGGGAAAAAACACCTTTCCAGAGCCTCCAGGATTTTTGCGAACGGGTTGATTTAACGAATCTAAACCGCCGGGTCATTGAAAACTTAATTAAAGCGGGTGCTTTTAGTTCGGTGCACCGGGGAAGGGCCCAATTGTTGATGGTCTTGCAGGCTTGTCTGGATCAGGGGATGGCTTGGCAGCGGCAAAAGAATTCTAACCAACTTTCGTTGTTTGATTTGGCACAAGGAGAGGCCGATCAACAGAATTTTGCCTGCCCGCCGATTCCTTTGCCGGAGGTAAGAGAATTTACGGAGAAGGAGATCCTCCAGATGGAGAAGGAGGTGCTCGGCCTTTATTTAAGCGGGCATCCCCTGTCTCAGTATAAAACGGTGATGGAGCGCAAGGCCACCGGCACAATCGAGGAATTGGTTGCGGCGGGGGAAGACCGGGAGGCGGTCACGTTGGGCGGGATTATAACGGCTCCCCGACGCTCTGTCACGAAAAAGGGGCAAACCATGGCTTACTTTGTTTTGGAGGATTTAACCGGGAGCATTGATGCTTTGCTGTTTCCGCGTAAGCTGCTGAATTATAATCAATTGCTCCAAGAGGATTTGCCTGTCTTAGTAACCGGTAAATTAAATCTGCAGGATGATAAACCCAAAATCTTTGTTGACTGGATGAAGCCTTTGGAAAACGCGCCTTCTCCTCGCAAGCTCTATTTAAAGATTCCTGCCGCGCTCCCGGAAGAAGAGATTTGGCGTCGGCTGCGGCCGGTTATTGAGCAGTATCGCGGGGAAACACCGCTTTATCTTTATTATCCGGAGCAGAAAAGGCTCATTGAAAGCAAACCCTGTTTCTGGGTGAATATTTCGCCCCCGTTGTTACAGGAATTAGAGAAAATTTTGGGATCGGGAGCAGTAAGCGTAAAATAAGGCGTTCTTCGAAAGTTTTTTTAGCATAATAGCAGGATTATAGGAATATCTTCACGAATAAACAGTTAAAACTACATTGTAACCAGAAACGAAGCAATAGATTTTATAAAATGAAACAGTAAGGGAGATAACAATGAGTATAGCTATTTATCCGGGAACATTTGACCCAATTACGAATGGACATCTGCATATTGCCGAAAGAGCCTGTAAATTATTTGATCAGGTGATTATTGCCGTTGGCAATGATAATTACAAAAATAACTTTTTTTCTTTGTCGGAAAGAATGACGATGCTCAAGGAGAGTACGCAACATCTCCGGAATGCGCAGGTGCAAAGTTTTACCGGTCTTTTGGCCGATTATGCGCGGGACATGGGCGCTCAAGCGGTAATTCGCGGTTTGCGTGCTATTTCGGATTTTGAGTATGAAATGCAGATGGCCGCAATGAATAAGCATCTTAATCGGGAATTAGAAACCATCTTTTTGATGGCGGAAGGTGATTATGCTTTTCTCAGTTCATCGATGATTAAGCAAGTAGCCTTGATTGGAGGCTGTGTCGAGGGAATGGTGCCTTCGATTGTCAATCGGTATTTACTAGAAAAATATCATTTGGGCAGTAACTAATAATTTGGGGATTTAGGATTACTGATTTTGGACGCGGGAGGGGATCAACCAAATGGAAAATAATCTTGAGCGAGCGACATCGGAGGATTATATTGTCCTCAAGGCTTTGGAAAACGGCGTTACGCTTATTGGCCTAACCAGGGGAAAAGATACGAAGTTTCATCACACGGAAAAGCTGGACCGTGGAGAGGTAATGCTGGCCCAATTTACGGAGTTCACTTCGGCAATTAAAATTAGGGGGAGGGCTCAGATTTATACAAAACATGGGATGGTAGAGTCCGGAGATTAATCTTTTCAATGTCTTAAGGAGGGTTTTTCATGTGGAAGGTGGTTTATATCACACCAAATATGGCCATTGCAGAGCAAATTAAAACTTTGCTGACAAATGAAGGCTTATTGGTCATGCTTCGTTCGGCCGGCGTGCCTCATTTAGGAGATTCTGGTCCGGTTGAGGTGATGGTACCCGAATCGGAAGCGGAGGAAGCCAGTTTGATTTTAACGGAAAACGTGTCTATTTAAGTTGTTTTATTTCGTTTTTTGAGTTCAATTTGAGGGGTTGATCCGATGACCTATGATAGCCGATTAAAAGATGAATTTACGGAAGAACTTTTTGAGGCTATTTTGCTTTTGCAAAATAAAGAAGATTGTTATCGCTTTTTTGAGGACATCTGTACGGTGGCCGAAATAAAGGCGATGGCGCAACGTTTGGAAGTAGCGAAAATGCTGGATCGAGATTTAACTTATACGGACATAGCCGAAAAAACGGGGGCCAGTACGGCTACAATCAGTCGGGTTAAAAGGTGTTTATTCTTTGGCGCCGATGGCTACAGAGCAATTCTTGACAGGTTGAAGAAACGGAAACGACAGAAATAATAGGAGAAGAAAACGGTAGCTAGAGAAAAGACAAGTAAAGGTAAATTGAGAAGAAGCCCGGTGCAAGGGACAGACAGTAGAACAAGAGAATGAAAATGCAAAAAGCCGGTATAACCGGTTTTTCTGTTTGAAAGGATAGTGATGGGTGCAGGTGACTGTTCGAAGAAAATGCTTTATTTGTGATGAAACTTTTCAAGATGAAGAGAGTTATTTTACTCATATAAAAGAAGCGCATTATGATAGTTATAATGCTTTAATTAAAAGAATATTAGATTTAAATGATACTGGTTATATACTCACCAAAGATGATGAGAGAATCGAGTATGACGGGAATTTCAATGTCCAAGAGGAAGAATATTTATATAAATCTGATTTGGTTACTTTTTGGGAACCGGAAAAATTCGATTTGGAAGCAACAACTATTTGGAGTTTCCCGGACAGAGGAAATTGGGCAACTCATAATCCGAGGTATAGGGGAAATTGGTCGCCATATATACCAAGAAACATTATTTTAAGGTATTCAAATATTGGAGACTGTGTTTTAGACCAGTTTCTTGGAAGCGGCACTACCTTAGTAGAAGCAAAACTATTAAAGAGAAGAGGGCTAGGAATTGATATCAATTCTGAGGCATTAAAAATAGCAGAAAGTAATCTTAACTTTAAAATAAAAGATAGTTTTGAGCAGAAAGTTGTACACGGAGATGCAAGAAATTTAGAGTTAATTCAAGATAATAGTATTGAGTTAATATGTACCCATCCCCCTTATGCTAATATTATAAAATATAGTCAGGATATTTCTGGCGATTTATCCCTTTATGAAATCGATGAGTTTTTGGTACAAATGAAAAAGGTAGCTGATGAAAGCTACCGTGTTCTAAAACCAAATAAATATTGTGCAATTTTAATGGGGGATACAAGAAGAAAAAAACATATCGTTCCTTTAGGATTTAGCGTAATGCAAATATTTATAGATGCCGGTTTTATCATAAAAGAAATCATTATTAAAAAACAACATAATTGTAAAGCTACAGATTATTGGTACAAAAAAAGCGTTGATTTAAATTTTTTATTGATTGCCCACGAATATTTATTTGTTTTCAGAAGACCGGAGTAACAAAATATTTTAACGTTGCAAGTCGAAAATCCAATTAATCCAGCTTGTGATGGTTGAAGCTCTCCTCTTAAATGTATCTTCTGATTTTACTTGATAAAGAACACATTTTTTCATAATAGACACTACTTCATTTTTTGAAGGCGTTTCTCCTTTTTGCAGGTAAAGATTAAAAGTATCTGCAAAAACCTTGTGTTTTAGTATTGCCTCAACAAATTTAAGTTGTCTTATTTTGTACTTGGAGCGCACTATTCTTTCTCCTTCATCTGTCAATGAAAAAAATATTTGTCCATTTTTCTGACGCTTTTCAATTAATCCCAAATAGCGGCCGGCATCGGTATAATAATTAGTCTGTCTTGGATCAAAAGCATAATTAAGTGTAATATCGTCTTTTGTCATGATATCTTGGGCTAATAATTCACAAAGGTTAATTACTCTTTTGAAATTATTAGCTTGCGGGAAGGCAATTTTAGGCTCCTCAATATAACGTGTGCTGCGTAAGACTAATATTAAATCATCTAAAGTAATTTCAGTTGTTTCTATACTGTAGTTTTTTTGTTTTACCAATACCAAGGAATTATAATTTTCGGGATTTAGGAATTCATATTTGTAAAGACTAAATATGCCATTAGTATATAAAAGAAATACCGGGGTAATTACTTTTGAAATTTTTTTACTCCAAAGTCTATAAGGGTAATACAACTGTCTAATCAAAAAGACGTCTGATATAAAGTTTTTG
>CAZVLC010000111.1:0-5396 GCA_964627885.1 uncultured Peptococcaceae bacterium | reverse complement strand
AGCCTTATCTAGCGATATTACTCTTTTCAAAACCCTTCCCCCATGTGGATTATGCACTCTTTACATGTAAAGAGTTAAGCCTTACATGTAAAGGTTTTTTGAGCTTATAGTATTTCTATCTTATCTCTTCCGCTATTTTTTGCTCAGTGACGGCCAATAAGGTGCGAGGAGACATCCCTAGTATTTTCCCATACTCCTCTTTAGTGCCCAGCACACTATAAGGAATTTTTTGCTCCTCACAAAACTTAATGCAAAAAAATCTTCTTTTCTCCGGGAGATCAGTTGCGATCAGGACTAATTTTGCTTTTCCGGTTTTGATACAGTTGGTGACTGCCTTTTCACCGGTAAATATTTGCCCGCTTTTTTTCGCGAAACCAAGAAAAGTCCGGATGCGTTCAGGGATGCTCATAGCCCAGCCCCACCTTCAGCCTCTCCATTAATTCATCCGAAAGCGGCTGCTGCAAGCCTTTTTCCAGCTTATGACTTTTCAAGGCTTTTTCAAAGCAGTTCTTATCAACGCAGAGATAGACGCCACGACCAGCTTTTTTCCCGGTGGAATCAAGAATTACTTCCCCCTCCGGTGTTCGGACAATGCGAATTAACTCCTTTTTAGGCTTCATTTCCATACATCCCACACACATTCTTTGCGGTACTTTTCTTGTTTTCATGGCCATCCCTTCCTTAATCCTCAATCAATCCTCAATCCTCTTCGATGCTGTCTTCATCTGGTGACTCCAAACTTACACCTGCTTGTGATTCACTCTTAATATCAATTTTCCAGCCGGTAAGTTTTGCAGCAAGGCGGGCATTCTGCCCTTCTTTCCCGATCGCCAGCGATAATTGATAATCCGGAACTATGACTTTGGCGATCTTCTCCTCCTGCAATATTTCCACCGAAAGCACTTTGGCCGGGCTAAGCGAATTAGCCACAAATTTAATCGGATCTGCGTTCCATTTCACAATATCAATTTTTTCCCCGCGCAATTCATCAACGATCGCTTGCACCCTTAATCCTTTCGGGCCTACACAAGAGCCAACCGCATCCACATTATCATTTTTCGAATAAACCGCGATTTTTGAACGTGAACCTGCTTCTCTGGATACCGACTTGATTTCCACAATCCCTTCCTGAATTTCCGGTACTTCCAGCTCAAAAAGCCGTTTAAGAAGGCCGGGATGTGTTCTGGAAACAAGTATTTGGGGCCCTTTGGTCGTTTTCTTTACTTCAATAATATAAGTCTTGATTCTTTTGCTTTGTGTATATTGCTCTCCAGGTATTTGTTCATTGGAACTTAAAATGGCTTCTACCTTCCCTAAATCAATGAAAATCATTCGGTTTTCGATTCTTTGAACAATTCCGGTGACGATGTCGCCTTCCCGATTGGAAAACTCATCATAAATTAAGTCCCGTTCCGCTTCACGAATCCGTTGCACTACAACCTGTTTCGCTGTCTGGGCAGCTATTCTCCCAAAATTGCGCGGTGTTACTTCTGTTTCGACCACGTCTTCCAATTCATAACGCGGATCTAGTTTTCGGGCTTCACTTAAAGCGATCTCGGTGCGTTCATCGGTTGCTTCTTCCACAATCGTTTTCCGGGAATAGACTTTAATATCACCGGTCTCGCGATCGAACACAACCCGCACATTTTGCAAAGTGCCGAAATTCTTTTTGTATGCAGATATTAAAGCAGCTTCAATAGCCTCCACCAGAATATCAAAATCAACTCCTCTTTCTTTTTCTAAATCATGAAGTGCTTCAATAAGCTCCAGATTCATTTTATTTACTTCTCCTTCCTTCTTCTTCCCAAGCTAATTTTACTTGGGAGATTGTCTCCCAGGGAATCTGTATTTCCTTATCGGGCTCCGGCATAAGGCGCAAAAAATCCTGATGATATGCGCCCAGTTTACCCTGTAATTTCTTTTTGCCTTCCACCGGTGAATAAGTTCGCACTGTAACCAGGTGACCTTCGTATTTACGAAAATCTTTTTCTTTTTTCAGGGGCCTGTCAATGCCCGGGGATGATATTTCCAGAAAATAGGCTTGTTCGATAGGATCCTCCTTGTCTAAGAGGTCCGAAATAAGGTGGCTGATCTTCTGGCAATCCTCTAAATCAATTCCGTCTTCTTTGTCAATGTAAATGCGTAAATACCAATTGGGGCCTTCCTTCACAAATTCGACATCAACCAATTCCATCCCGTTTTCCAGAATAATCGGTTCAGCAAGTGCAAAGACCAAATCATGGACATTTTTTAGGGGCAATAAAATCCCTCCTCCAAAGTGTTTTTCTCGGGAGTACATTTTTTTAACAATGACCCAGCATGAAAAGAGACAAAGAGTGGGTTTTCCCCCACTCTTGCATTCACTGCATCACGCGCAATTACTCGAAAACGCATTCCCTAAAGACTTCCAAGTAGCTTAAAACGATTATAACATATTATTCCTAGTTTAAGCAAGATTAACTTCACCGAAATCTACCATCTATTCAAGTACTCTGTTCCGTCAATTTCTACTGAGTCAGATAATCAATTGTTTTTTCTTTTACTGTGTTCTTGAATAAACTTTCTCGCGTTTTTCATCCCCCCCATACCGGAAAACATGGTATTGATTTTTTCTGTTTCAATTTGCCTGGAGGATAAACCATCGTACTTCGCTTCTTTTTTTAACTTGCGATAGCTTTCTAAGCGTTCGGCGGTGAGCGTCTGATTTAAAATAGCCATTTGCACTGCACAGCCCGGCTCACTTTGATGAGAGCAGTCCCGAAATTTACATTGGCGGGCCAGTTCATCAATATCGGCAAATGCCCTTGCTAAATCCGCACTATCGACGCCGATCTCCCGCATCCCGGGTGTATCAATCACGATACCCCCATTAGACAGAATCAGTAATTCCCTTCGCGTGGTCGTATGCCGGCCTTTATCATCCTGGCGGGTTTCGTTTGTTTGCAGAATTTCCCCACCCGCCAAACGGTTAATCAGCGTAGACTTACCTACCCCGGAGGAGCCAATAAAGGCAATCGTCTTACCGGGTTGAATATAGTCCCAAATACTAGTATAACCATCCTCCGACATCGCGGAGGTCACCAAAACATCGGCTCCAATGGCCACAGCTGAAACCTTCGCAAGTTTATTGTCCAGGTCAGTACAAATGTCCGCTTTGGTCAGTACTACAACCGGAACGGCTCTGCTGTCCCAAGCAATCGAAAGGTATCGTTCCAAGCGCCGTAGATTATAGTCATGATTCAGGGCCATACAAAGGAAGACCGTATCAATATTAGCCGCAACAATCTGGACATCCTGCGAGTTGCCAACAGCTTTGCGCAAAAAGGCACTCTTTCTGGAAAGGACTCGGTGAATAATCGCATTCCCACTCTCATTATTGCTTCGGTCCAGCAAAACGAAATCTCCAACCGCCGGATAATCACCTAAGCGCGTCACGTTATAGCGAAACTTCCCGGATATTTCCGCAAAAAACTCTCCCTGTGACGTTATCGCTTTATATAAATCTTTGTGTTGGGAAGAAATGCGGCCAAGCACCATCTCAGGATAAAGCTGGGCTTCGTGCAAGATGGATTCGGTAATACCATACTTTTTTAAGAGATCTTCAGACATATCTTATACCCTCCTCAAATAAAAACAAATTGGGGAGGTTTTGTGCACTAAGAAATTTTACACACCCTCCCTTGAGCCAGAATAAGGACAAGATCCAATTTCATATTCATACTATGCATCTCCTTCTCTGATTAAATAATCATATTATACTCTTAATTATACTTCAAAAATCATAAATTTTACCCCAGTTAATTTCCAGTTAAATTTCCTGCTTGTTATCCTCCATCTGAAAGACATAATTAAACTCATGGTGACACTTTGGGCAAGTAATAAGCTTTTCCATGTTACTCATCCGGTTGATTCGATTATATAACTCCTGTAAATAAGCTAAATCAGAAGAATATAATCCTTCTATCGTTTGAGTTGATACCGTCTTTAAGGTGCCTAAGCTAACAATCACACGTGACAGAATAATAACAATTAAGTAAGACGGGTTCTGCTGAACTCTGGGATCTTTCAGCGGTAATATTTCATCCGAGACTTTTGCTAAACGCATGACCCCTTCCCGATGCAAATTTCCTTTCTTGTCCACATATCCTTTGGGCAGGACAAATGGAAATTCGATTTGTAACGGCATTTTCGCGATCCCCACCTTTCTCCCTCTATCAATAGAAACGCATTGCGTAAGTTTACGTAAATACTTCCATGGCAAGTAATCCTGATTTCATTACCGCTTTTCTTAAATACTTGTTATACATAAACGGTGCCTTCAAATTCTTTTGGATGATATTCATTCTTAAATCCACCGTATTACGGTAATATTCACGAATAAGGTTTGGCGGATTCTGTTGAATACTTTTACTTAAGGCAATTGCACTGCGAAAAGCATAACTTAATCCCTCCGCCGATGTTGGACTAATCCACCCCGCCGCTTCACCAATGAAAGCAATATTTTCTCTTCCCAGAAAGATTTGCCGAAGACTTTGGGGGCGCAAGATAAATGCACCATTCTTTTTCTTACTTCTTTCTAACTCAAATCCACGCGCTGTTAACCTGTCTTTTAACAGATTAAACTTCTGGCTCACATTGTCTTTGGGTAAAACCGTGGCGCCAACTATTAAGCAATCCTCTTTCGGAATTGTCCAGGAATAAAAATCGGAGATATCCTCATCAAATACTGCCGAATAAAAAGGCTGATTGTGGCTTACCTTAAACCATTCCTGTACTGAAATATAGGTTTGTTGAAAGAAGTCCGGAATCATTTGTCTGCGTACGGTTGAAAAAGCCCCATCAGCGCCTACCAAATATTTTACTTCTTCAGTATAATCCTTGCCTTTCACTGAGAAATGCACTTTAATGCTTTCATTCTCCAGTGTGTAATTTTTGAATAAAGCGCCACAACGAACAACGACTGTTGTTGGTAATAGGGAGACTAACCACTTATCGAAGCGCTCCCGATCAATGTTGATATAATGTCTTTGATAATAACGTTCAAGCTTATTTTGAATGTCAATTGTCCGGACGGTAAATAATTGGGGCCCGACTATTACCTCTCTGGGCACCCCTAATCCAAGCTTAGCCAGCATATATTGGGCATCAGGTGCGATTAATCCGCCACAGCATTTTGTAAAAGAACCTTCACCGGAACCAAGCAGTTCTCTTCTATCAATAAGCAGTATCTTATATTCCTTGCCGAGCAGCCGGGCTAAGGTAGCTCCGGCCGGCCCAGCTCCCACGATTGCTATATCATACATTTCTTCGTTCTCCTTTTTACGCGAGAATACCGATAAATTGTATTAAGGGGACACACCTTTTACACATGAAGAATAAGATATTACAAACAGGCC
>CAZVLC010000110.1:0-5410 GCA_964627885.1 uncultured Peptococcaceae bacterium | reverse complement strand
TCAACATCTCTACCGACATAACCCACTTCAGTATATTTTGTCGCCTCTACTTTAATAAAGGGAGCCTTAACCAGCTTGGCCAATCGGCGGGCTATTTCTGTTTTTCCTACACCAGTAGGCCCAATCATTAAAATATTTTTCGGAATGACCTCGTCTCGCAAATCATCTACTAACATATTCCGCCGATAACGATTGCGCAAGGCGATCGCTACGCTTTTTTTAGCCTTTTCTTGCCCGACAATATATTTATCAAGCTCCGCCACAATATCCCTGGGAGTAAGCTTATTGAGCATTAATTCATTACCTCTCTTTTTATATTTCCTCCACGGAAACAAAATCGTTCGTGTATACACAAATTGTGGCCGCAATCTCCAGTGCCGTTCTCACAATTTCACTTGGCGAGCATTCAGTATGTTTGATAAGGGCCTTTGCTGCTGCTAAAGCATAAGGGCCTCCTGAACCAATCGCCGCAATGCCGTCATCCGGTTCAATTACTTCGCCGGTACCGGAAAGGACTAATAAGTTTTGGCTGTCGGCTACTACTAACATCGCCTCTAAATTTCGTAAAGCCTTATCGGTTCGCCAGTCTTTAGCTAATTCCACTGATGCTCTGGTTAAATTGCCGTGATACGCTTCCAACTTCTTTTCGAACTTTTCAAAGAGAGCAAATGCATCGGCAACAGAACCTGCAAAACCGGCAATCACCTGGTCATGATACAACCTACGAATCTTTTTAGAATGATGTTTCATAATAATATTTTGCCCTAACGTTACCTGCCCATCTCCGGCCAATGCTACTTTATCTCCTCTTTTCACCCCAATAATTGTTGTCCCATGAAACACCTTTCCACCTCCTTCTTTTCCCTTCAAGCTCTCGGATGAGCTAAACGGTAAACCTGCCTTAATTTTTTATTGGAAACATGCGTATATATCTGTGTTGAGGAAATTTTCTGATGCCCTAATAATTCTTGAACTGCTCGCAGGTCAGCCCCATGATCCAGTAAATGCGTGGCAAAACTATGACGAAAACCATGCGGTGAGAGATCTTCTTTCACACCGGCCTGCCGACAATACTTATGGACAAACGTCCTTACGGAGCGTGCAGACAATCTTCCCCCTTTTTGATTCACAAAAAGAGCTTTTTCCTGCGGAGTAGACGTCCATTTTGGACGAGCCTGCTCTATATACATTTTAAGAGATTTAATCGCTTCCCGGCCAATTGGCACAATTCTTTCTTTGTTTCCTTTTCCGGTTACGCGAAGATAACCATATCCTAAATCAATATTTTCGAGATTAAGCGAAGTCAATTCACTGACACGAATACCGGCACCGTATAACAACTCAAGAATAGCCCTGTCTCTTATGCCAACGTCATTAGTGAATACAGGCTGTTCAAGCACGGACACCATCTCTTTTTCTTCCAGATACCGTGGTAGTTTTTTCGGTATGCGGGGAGTAGCCACAAAAGCTAAAGGATTTTGCAGGATAATCTCATTTTTTAAGAGATAGCGATAAAAGCTTTTCAGTGAGGCCAAATGCCTTGCCATCGTACTCTTAGTATAATTATGACTATTTAAATAAGCCAGGTATTTACGCACCGTCTGATGGTTAATTTCTTCAACATGTAAATTTATTATATCATATTTCAATTCATTTGCTAAATAGTTTAAGAAGTCATTCCAGTCGTTATTATACGACTTTACAGTCATTTTTGCCATATTTTTTTCATTATTTAAATAAGAAATAAAACTATCTACTAATGGAGCCAAAAGCATACTATCACATCCTAAAGTTGACTTTTCCAAGCAAGAAGTGCTTTTAGAGCTCTTTCGGCAATTAAGGAATTTTTCTTTTCTTTATCTTTAATCTTAACCGGCCAAGGAGGCAAAAGACCAAAAGTGATATTCATCGGTTGAAAATCGTGAAGCTCCGGATTTGAAATATAATGAAGCAATGCCCCTATCGCTGTTTCTTCCGGTATAATTAAGGGAGTCTCCCCAAGGAAACAGCGGCTAGCATTGATGCCCGCAATCAACCCGGAAGCAGCTGATTCCACATACCCTTCCACCCCTGAAAGCTGTCCGGCCATAAAAATATGCGGATGCTCCTTGAGTTGAGTTGTGCCCGCTAAAACTTTCGGCGAATTAATAAAAGTATTGCGATGCATCACCCCAAAGCGGGCAAATTCCGCCTTTTCCAAACCGGGGATCAGTCGAAAGACTCTTTTTTGCTCACCCCATTTTAAATGAGTTTGAAAACCCACCATATTAAACAGAGTAGCTTGTTGATTATCTTGACGCAGCTGCACCACAGCAAAGGGTCTACTGCTTATTCTTTCATCGAATAAACCCACTGGTTTTAACGGACCAAATAGCAAAGTCTGCGGTCCTCGTTGCGCCATAACCTCAATCGGCATACAACCCTCAAAATATTTTTCCCCTTCAAATTCCTTTAAAGGATGCACCTCTGCCGTGATGAGGGCCTCGTAAAACCTTTTATATTGCTTTTCGTTCATCGGACAATTAAGATAATCAGCTGTCCCCTTATTGTAGCGAGAAGCCCAAAATGCTTGCTCATAATCGATTGTTTCCCCATAGACGATCGGCGCTGCCGCGTCATAAAAATATAAGTGCTCTTCCCCTGTGAGTTTCGCTAATTCTTGCACCAGATTATCACTGGTTAATGGCCCGGTCGCGATCACCGTAAGTTGGTTTTCCTCAGGTAATGTGGCCACTTCAGCGCGCTGTACCTCAATTAAAGGATGCTCCAGCACTTTTTGCGTAATCATCCCGGAGAAAGCCTCCCGGTCTACCGCCAAGGCCCCCCCGGCTGGGATGCGCGCCTGATCGGCGCAAGTCATCACCAGAGAATCCAGTTGTCTCATTTCCTCTTTTAACAATCCGACCGCATTAGTAATACTACTGGCTCGTAATGAATTACTACACACCAGTTCCGCAAATAAATCGCCATGATGCGCCGGGGTCATCTTCACCGGCCTCATTTCAAACAAATGCACTTTGATGCCACGTTGCGCTATTTGCCAGGCAGCTTCGCTTCCGGCCAAACCGGCGCCAACCACATTGATTGTCTGCTTCAAATTCGCTTTCCCCCGTTACTTATAGCTTCGGCCTCTCCTTTTTCTCTTTCTCAACTTTTTCGGTGTATTTACAATTATTTCCGGAACACACGTATTTAGCCCCTTCTTTTTTCCCTTTCTTTAATACAAGTAATTGGTTGCAAACCGGACAAAGCTTATTTACCGGTTCATCCCAGGAAACGAAATCACACTGCGGATAATTACTGCAACCAAAAAACTTACGACCTTTTTTGGAACGTCGGGCCACAATTGTTCCCACCCCACATTTTGTACATTTGATACCTGTTTTCTCCAATAATGGCTTGGTATTACGACAATCAGGGAACCCGGGGCAGGCTAAAAATTTCCCGAAACGTCCTTGTTTTATAACCAGATTACGTCCGCTTTTTTCGCAGATTTCCTCGGTTACCTCATCGGCTACTTCAATCTGGCCAATTTCTTCATCGGCAATTTTTAGCTCCTCGTTAAAAGGTGCGAAAAATTTACCGAGGATCTCTTTCCAATCGCTTTGACCTTCTTCAACTAAGTCCAACTTATTCTCTAAATTAGCCGTAAATTCAATATCGATAATCTCCGGAAAATATTTTTTCAATAAATCAATCACTAAAAAACCCAGGTCTGTAGGCGCATATTGTTTCTTTTCCTTTAAGACATAGCCTCTGCTCACAATCGTATCCAGAATAGGGGCATAAGTACTGGGACGCCCGATCCCTTTTCCCTCCAAAGTCTTGATCAGCGTTGCTTCGGTAAACCGGGAAGGTGGTTGCGTAAAATGCTGTTTGGGAAGTAACTTTTGTAAGTCTACTTCCTCTTTTTCCAGTAATTCCGGAAGCGCACCATTTCCCGTTGTGCTCTCTTTCGCCGTGCTATCTTTATCATCAATGCCTTCGATGTACAATTTAGTGAACCCCGGGAAAACGACCACCGAACCCGTAGCTCTGAATAAATAATTCAACACCTTTAGATCGACACTGGTTACTTCGTTAATAGCAGCCGCCATTTGGGAAGCCACAAACCGTTCCCAGATTAAGCGGTACAATTTATACTGCTCAGGTTTTAAATACTCTTTAACATAATCAGGATCACGGAAAATGGACGTTGGTCTCACACATTCATGCGCATTTTGGATTTTGCCTTTATTAACATAGTTACGGCCGCCTTCTACTAGGAATTGTTTGCCATAATTCGTTTCAATATATTTTATAGTTTCCTGTTTAGCCTCATCACTAATCCGCGTCGAGTCTGTTCTCATATATGTAATTAATCCCACAGCGCCTTCTGCTTTGCTCAATTCAATTCCTTCATAAAGCTGTTGCGCAATCATCATCGTTTTTTTCGCCGTATAATTCAATTTGCGAAAGGCTTCCTGTTGCAAAGTGCTGGTAATAAAAGGGGGAGCCGGATTTTTCTTCTGTTCTTTCTTTTTGATCGCCTCAACTACAAAAGGCAGTTTATTAATGTTTTTTACAATTTCCTGAACTTGCTTTTCGTTTTTTAGATCTGCTTTTTTACCGTCTATTTTAGCCAGCTCGGCTTCAAAAGCACTCTTACCCTTGCGTAAATTTGCCGTTAAGCTCCAATATTCTTCCGGCGTAAAATTATTGATTTCGTTTTCGCGGTCACATATTAAGCGAACTACAACCGACTGCACCCGTCCGGCGCTTAAACCTTTTTTAATTTTTCGCCAGAGTAAAGGGCTCAGTTTATAGCCAACGATACGATCCAGCACCCGTCTGGTTTGCTGAGCATCGACCCGATTTTGGTCAATTTGACGTGGCTTTTTGATCGCTTCAATTATTTTATTCTTCGTAATTTCGTTAAATTCCACCCGGCATCTTTTCTCTGCCGGCAACTTAAGGAACTCTTGCAAATGCCAAGCAATAGCCTCGCCTTCGCGATCAGGGTCAGTAGCAAGCAGTATCTCATCGCTTTTCCTGGCTAAGGTTTTTAACTCCTGCAATAGATCGCCTTTTCCTCTGATTGTAATGTATTTAACATCAAAATCATTTTCGACATCAACACCAAACTGGCTTTTCGGCAAATCACGAATATGCCCCATTGAAGCTCTGACTATGTATTTTCGTCCTAAATACTTACCGATTGTTTTCGCCTTGGCCGGCGATTCGACTATCACCAAAATATTTGCCACTTAATCTCACCTCGAAAACTATTTTTAGCGACAAGCTACACCCTTACATAATATTTACCGGGAAGCTGCCTGATTAAACCTTTTAATTCTAACTCCAACAATATCCGTAGAACAAGTTCCGGCTGTTGCGGAAATTTGTCTAATAATAAATCAATATTTATAGG
>CAZVLC010000109.1:0-5412 GCA_964627885.1 uncultured Peptococcaceae bacterium | reverse complement strand
CTGATGTCTTTCGGGTCACCCCCAAAAGATAGCGAAAGTGAAAAAATTGAGTTCAGCTCAGTTTTACCGAAGCGGCTGTACCGGAGGAAGCCAAAAACTTGTATGAATTAGCTAAATGAGAAAGTTTGAGTTTGATGGGAAAAATGGAGCAAGGGAGAGATAGTAGCGATGAGGGCAGTTGTGCAGCGGGTCAAAACCGGCTCCGTTTCGGTGCAGGGCGAGGTTGTGGGACAGATCGGGGTAGGTTTGGTCGTGCTCTTAGGGGTAGGTCGGGCAGACCGGGAAGAGGATGCCCGTTACTTGGCGGAAAAAATCGTCAACTTGCGTATCTTTGAGGATGAAGCCGGAAAGTTGAATCGAACATTGCGGGATGTTGGTGGAGAAATGCTGGCCATATCGCAATTTACCTTATACGGAGATTGCCGGCACGGAAGAAGACCCAGTTTTACCGAAGCAGCGGTACCGAAGGAAGCCCAAACCTTGTATGAAATGTTTGTGCTGTTTTGCCGGGAACAAGGGGTTACAGTCGCCACGGGAATTTTTCAGGCGGATATGATGGTTTCGCTGGAAAATGAGGGGCCGGTTACAATGTTGTTGGATAGCAGTAAACTTTTCTAGAAAGTTTTTGGGAACGGGAGGTAGGAAGAAATGGAGATTAAAGAGATACAGGTAGGAATGCTCCGGGCAAATTGTTATCTTGTATATGACGAAAAGACGAGGGAAGCGTTGATCATTGATCCCGGTGCGGAAGGGGAAAAGATTTGCCGGGTGATCAAGGAATTGGGGCTGAAGGTGAAATATATAGTGAATACCCATGGTCACTACGATCATGTGAACGCGAATGATGATGTGCGGGAAGAAACCGGGGCTCTCTTGTATATTCATGAGGCTGATAGTGCTATGTTGCATGAAGAAGGACAGGCGGCAGCCGATGGTTACTTAGAAGATGGAGATTTGCTGGAGGTTGGGAATCTTCGTTGGGTCGTGCGGCATACGCCGGGGCACTCCAAAGGGGGAATCTGCCTGGCGGGAGAGGGCGTTTGCTTTAGCGGAGATACACTTTTTGCAGGAACGATCGGAAGAACCGATTTAGACGGAGGTTCGATGCCGGAGATGCTGCATTCACTGAAAACAAAATTATTGGATATTCCGGACGAGTACGTGATTTATCCCGGACATGGGTCCCAGACCACCATGGGACGAGAAAGGAAGTCCAATCCTTATATCTTAAAAGTGCTGGATTGAAGGGACGGAAGAGGCTATGCGGCGTTTAACGGTCATATCTCCGGAACCGGCTCATTATCGGGTAATTCATGATCAGCTCAGAATCTATTATCCTAGGTTACGCTATGAAGAGGCGGAGGACAGAGGCAGCTTTTATTTGGACGGGGACACAGCCGATGATAGTTTTAAGGGTAATGACGGCGGGGAGTATTTGGTGAAGATTGAGAAAACCGCCTCTCCGCTTGAGATCAAGGTTATTTTTCTACAGGCGGGAGTTCTGCTAACCGAACAAAGTGAAAGAGTGCGGTCAGAGACTTTTCCCGAAGATATAATTCAACGGGAAAGGCGTTTATTGCGTCTGGCGTTTCATCGTGCTTTGGTGCGGGTATTCCCACTTAACCCCAGCCCTTGGGGAATTCTCACGGGGGTTAGGCCGACTAAAATTGCCCATCGCTTTTTAGATGAGCATTTTTCTGCGGAGCGGATAATCGGACATTTAACCAGCGATTTTGATTTGAGTAGGGAGCGGGCTGAGCTTTTAACGAAAGTAGCAGTATTTCAGCACCCTTTGTTACAGTGTGGGGACGAACGGTTGCTTAGTTTATATGTGGGGATCCCGTTTTGTCCAACACGCTGCCATTATTGCTCTTTTCCGGCCTTTTCTATCGAAAGATGGGGAAAGCTTTTGCCTGCTTATCTAGCCGCGTTAGAACAGGAAATTGGCGAAGTGGGTGAGGCTATACGCGACAGCGGCGTAAAAGTGTCCACAGTTTATTTGGGTGGTGGAACACCCACAGTCTTGTCGGAGGGCCAATTAGATACCCTTTTAGCAACGTTGAAAAATCATTTTTCTTTAACGGCAGAGAGCGAGTTAACTGTAGAGGGAGGTAGACCCGATACTCTCAATAAAGAGAAAATGCGTATTTTGAAGGAATATCAGGTTACCCGTTTGAGTATTAATCCGCAGACAATGCGGGATGAGACTTTAGTGCGGATTGGGCGACAGCATACGGTGCAAGAGGTGTATCGGGCTTATGCCTTGGCTCGGGAAGCGGAGATACCTATTCTCAATATGGATTTAATTATTGGCTTACCAGGCGAAAACTGTGCTGTTTTAGAGCGGACGATGGCGCAGGTTTTGCAATTAGCACCGGAAAACATCACTTTACATGCCTTGGCCATGAAACGGGCCGCCTATTATCGGCAAGAAAAGATTAGTTTGCCTGTTCCCGCTGAAGGACTGGCCATGATGAATCTCGCCCATCAACATTTGCAGGCGGCCGGCTATCTTCCTTATTACCTTTATCGCCAAAAAGAAATCTTTGCGCACGGGGAAAATGTAGGTTATACTGTAACAGGTAAGGAATGTCTTTATAATATCCAGATGATGGAGGAAAGACAGACTATTTTGGGTTTTGGCGTCGGATCAGGCAGTAAATTTGTGCATAAGAATGACTGGACCTTGGAGAATATTTATAATCCTAAAGATGTGCAGGTTTATTTGGAGCGATTACCCGAAATTATCCGGAGGAAAGTTGACAACGTCCGGCGAATTCTATAAAATAACGAAAACAGATTATGCACTAAGACTGATTATATCTTAAGAATATTAAAGATTGACAATAACGAAGATGGAGAGAGTAATTGAACCTTTCCTTTACAGGAAGGCTGGGGCAAGACTGAGAACCCGCCAGGAGGGTTGAACGAAGGACACTCCGGAGTTGACAGTATAGCACGCTGTCCGGTTTACGCCGTTAACGTAAAAGGGGAACAGTTTACGTACTGTTCAATATGGGTGGTACCGCGGGTTAAACTCGTCCCAGCAAGGCAGAGGGGGACGTGTTTTTTTGTGTTTGGCTGAATCTTATTGTGTTTGGCAATGCCACATATTATATAGTGATTTGCGAAGGGGGTAGAAAAAATGTTGACAACCAGACCAAGAGGGACTAACGATTTGTTGCCGGGAGAAATTGAGAAATGGCATTATCTCGAGGATGTATTACGTGAGGTTGCCGCATTATATGGCTATCAAGAAATCCGTACGCCCATTTTTGAGCATACCGAGCTTTTTCAGCGGGGTGTGGGTGATACGACGGATATCGTGGAAAAAGAGATGTATACCTTTCTCGACCGCGGCGAACGCTCGCTAACCCTGAGACCGGAGGGGACGGCTTCAACTGTACGGGCCTTTCTCGAACACAAGCTTTATGCCGGTTCGTTACCGGCGAAGTATTATTACATTGGACCGATGTTTCGCTATGATCGTCCCCAGGCCGGGCGTTACAGACAATTTCACCAGTTTGGGGTAGAAGCGTTTGGTACAGCCGATCCGGGTTTGGATGCGGAAGTGATTGCGATGGCGATGGATATCTATGGGCGGCTAGGCCTGCATGATTTGCATGTGGAGTTAAACAGTGTGGGGTGTCCCGAGTGCCGTAAAGTATACCGGGAAGCGCTACAAAAGCATTTAAAGGAGAAATTACCGGAATTATGTACCACTTGTCAAGAAAGATATACGAAAAACCCCATGCGGATTTTTGATTGTAAAAGTCCGCAATGTCAACAGTTGGTTGCGGATGCGCCTACTATTACCGAAATGCTTTGCCCGGATTGTCGGGAGCATTTTCGAAAAGTGCAAGAGTATCTAGAGAAGTTCAAAGTACCGTTTACTTTGAATCCAGGTTTAGTACGAGGTCTTGATTATTATACGCGGACCGCGTTTGAAATTGTGGCCGCAGGAATTGGCGCCCAAAGCTCTATCGGGGGTGGAGGCCGGTATGATCATCTTGTGGAGGAATGCGGCGGGCCTTCATTACCGGGAATTGGTTACGCGATGGGGATGGAAAGAATTTTACTGACGATGGAGGAACAACAAGTCAATGGGGAAATAGCTTCTCGACCCATAGTTTTTTTGGCGGCATTAGGAGATGAAGCCCAAAAAGCAGCAGCTATTTTAGCACAGGAGCTTCGTAAAGAGGGATTGGCCGTGGAACGTGATTATCAGGGACGCAGCTTAAAGGCACAGCTAAAAACAGCCGATCGTTTGGCCGCCCTTTACACCGTGATAATAGGGGAAGAGGAACTGCAAAAAGAAATTGTACAAATACGGAGAATGCAGCAAAGTTTACAGGAAAGCGTGCCTTTGTCGCAAGTTGTCAATTATTTAAGTTTAAGTTTAGAAGGAAGGTAATTATCATGAGTGAGTCGTTAGAAGGTTTAAAAAGAAGTCATTATTGCGGTTCGGTCAAAAAAGAATTGGTTGGGCAGAATGTGACTTTAATGGGTTGGGTGCATAGGAGGAGAGATCATGGTGGAGTAATTTTCGTTGATCTGCGAGACCGGGAAGGCCTTGTCCAAGTGGTGATTAATCCGGAGATTGGCGAGGAACTTTTTCAAAAGGCCGAAACTGTCCGTAATGAATATGTGCTTGCTGTTGTTGGCACGGTCAATCCGCGGCCGGAGGGGACAGTTAATCCTAATCTGCCGACTGGAGAGATCGAGGTAATTGCCAGTGAATTGCGGATTTTAAGTGTAGCCAAAACTCCACCCTTCTATATTGATGATGAGGTTGAAGTCGATGAAATGGTGCGCCTGAAATATCGTTATCTGGATTTGCGCCGCCCCGTGATGCAAAAAGGATTAATGTTGCGGCACCAAGCGGTGAAAACCATCCGCAATTATTTTTATGAGCAAGGCTTTTTGGAGATAGAGACCCCAATTTTAACGAAAAGCACACCGGAAGGAGCAAGGGATTATCTGGTTCCAAGCCGGCTGCATGAAGGCGAGTTTTTCGCCTTACCACAATCCCCGCAATTGTTTAAACAGTTATTAATGGTGGCCGGAATGGATAAATATTTTCAACTGGCCCGTTGCTTCCGTGATGAGGATTTAAGGGCCGACCGTCAGCCGGAATTTACCCAGTTAGATGCCGAAATGTCTTTTGTGGAGCGGGATGACGTTTTAACGGTTATGGAAGAAATGATTGCCTGTTTATTTAAAGAATGTATGGGCATTGAAGTGAAGACTCCGTTGCCGCGTTTAAGCTATCAAGAGGCGATGGAGCGTTTTGGAGTGGATAAGCCTGATCTGCGTTTTGGACTGGAATTGGTTGATCTGGCTGATGAAGTGCGCAATTGCGAGTTTAAGGTGTTCACTCAGGTGTTAGAAAAGGGTGGACAGGTGAAGGGA
>CAZVLC010000108.1:0-5435 GCA_964627885.1 uncultured Peptococcaceae bacterium | reverse complement strand
CGATAAATGATTATAAGTACTTACCCCGTAAACAGGTGCTAACAGATAATCCGCCTCCGCTATTATTTCTTGACCAATTCCCCATCCGGTGCCAAAAAGCAATAAATAGTTTTGCTCAAAATTTTCTTTGTCTTCAAGGATGTTCCGCATCTGTATATAACCAACAGACCTCGGAAAGGCTTGGGCATCGGTCACAATTATTTTGGGCTTTTGCCCAGTTTCCGCGGCAATCTCTTCTTGCACCGCTGCAAGCGACTTTTTTACCGCCACTCTTTCTAAAGCTTCTTTCCGGTCAGGGTTATACTCTGCTCCATAACCTTTTTGCCAATAATCAATTACCTCCTGTACTAATTGCTCCTGAGTCGGTAACGGATGGATCAAATAATACTTCTCAACATTATAAGTCCTGGCACAACGGGCAATATCGTGAATATCCAAATTAGTAATAGACGTTATAATACATTCTTTTTTCTTATTATAGACGGGATAATGAAGCAAGCCAAGATAAAGATGCTTAGCCATCTTACTCTACCTCCTTCTTCAAGAGCTGAGCAAGTAAATTGCGGTCTTCCTCGGAAAAATCTCGTTTCTGCCGCAATAAATCCGGCCGTTTCTGCAATGTCCTTTTGAGGGCTTCCTTCCGTCGCCACTTCCGAATTTGCCCATGATTTCCCGACAAAAGCACCTCCGGAACAGCCATTCCCCGGAAAACACGCGGCCTTGTATATTGAGGATATTCCAATAAACCATCGTAGAAAGAATCCGTCAAAGGGGATTCTTTTTCTCCCAAAACGCCCGGTAATAAGCGACAGACCGCATCGATTACCACCATCGCGGGAATCTCCCCACCGGTAAGCACATAATCACCGATCGAGATTTCCGCATCAGCCACGGCCCGAATCCTTTCATCAAACCCTTCATAGTGGCCACAAATAAAGCTAAGCCTTTTCTCTTGTGCCAATTCTTTCACGATGTTTTGGTCCAACGTTTTACCCTGTGGAGTCATGAGCAAAATTTTCCCGTCATAACTATGCAAATCGCCCAATTCTGCCTCCAAAGCAGCATAAATCGGTTCCGGTTTCAGCACCATCCCCGCTCCGCCACCAAAAGGGCTATCATCAACATTCTGATGTTTCGTCGGGGAAAAATCCCGATAATCGACCAGTTTAATTTTGATCAGTTCATTTTCCTGTGCCTTCTTTAAGATGCTGGTATTAAGAGGCCCATTAAACATTTCCGGAAAAATGGTAAAGATATGTATGTCCATCTGTCCTTCTCTAACCCTCCTAATCGAGCAGTCCGGGTGGGACCTTTACTTCGATTCTCCCCGTATTTAAGTCAATTTGCTTTACTACTGACTTCAAGGCCGGAAGGTAGAATTCTTTCCCTTCCGGTGTTTGCACCACATAAACATCATTACTCCCCGTCTGCAAAACATTTGCAAGCGTACCAAGCATCTGCCCGTCTTCATATACTGCCAGCCCAACCAACTCAAATATATAATATGAACCTTCCGGTAATGGTTTTACCTCCTCACGAGGAATCTCCACATATAAATTCTTTAACAGTTCGGCTTTATTCATATCCGTAATTTCCTGTAAAGTCAATAGTACAAAATTTTGGTGGAGCTGGACTTGAACAATGGTATACTGACTTCCGCCAATAAAAACTCTCTGCAATTCAAAAAATCTGCACGGATCGTCTGTTAAAGGATAAATTTTGACCCCGCCTTTATAGCCGTGGGTATTTATGACCTGTCCAATTTTGATTAACTCGCCCATCACACTCGCCCTACCTTATGGCTATTATTTTCCCGTTTTCAATAACAACCTCTCTCTGCATGATTTCTCCCCAATTATCGCCCACCTGAATTTCCACCGGTCCTTCCACTTCTCCCTGCACAACTTCCTGCCCAAGCTCCAGTGTGCTAATCAATTTAATTTGTTCAGTCAGTTTGTCTTTGGTCTCTTCTCTTTGCATTTTTTCATATTCAATTTGTTCTTTCACTGCCGCAACCTGCGGTGAACCCTTCAAAGTTAATTCGGTAATGGTCTTTTTCCCACGCTGATCTATAAACTTCAATTCAGCCTCGAGCTTGTTAATTCCGTCTTGTAATTCCTTAATTAAGCCCGCCTTAAATTCTTCCGTTACCACTGCCTTAACTATTATTTTTCGTTTAATCTCTAGTCTATCCATTACTGCTCCCCCATTTCTTTTTTCATATGGAAAAAGAGGTCTACCCCGACCTCTCTATTGAACTATGTCTACTATAACCTTTTTGTCTTCCCGGATTGCTGCAGCACGCACCACGGTTCGTATTGCCCGGGCAATACGCCCTTGTTTCCCAATTACTTTACCCATGTCCTGGGGGGCGACATGCAGCTCCAGAATTAACGTATCGTTTTCCTCACGGGTTTCCACTTTTACTGCTTCTGCATCATCAACTAGGGCTTTTGCCAAAACCTCAACCAATTCTTTCATTTATACACCCCCAACCAATTGTTTGCGTCCTCAAGGACATACAATTGTACAGTTTACGGAAGAAATCACTTGCTTTCTTTAGCCAAAACGCCAGCTTTATTCAGCAAAGATTTGACTGTTTCGGAAGGTTGCGCTCCGGTTTTTAACCAGTATAATGCTTTTTCTTCATTGACTTTCAAAACTATCGGATCCTTGGTAGGATCATAATAACCAATTTCTTCAATAAACCGGCCGTCACGTGGTGTACGGGAATCAGCGACAATTAAACGGTAAAACGGCGCTTTTTTTGCACCCATTCTCCTTAATCTGATTCTTGTTGCCATAATATCACCTCCTCAAGCAAACTAAAGATCATATGATAAAAAGCATAAATGCTGTGATCTTACTTAAAAAACGGTAACTTAGCCAAGCCTTTTTTATTTAATTTACCCCCTTGTTGTAACTGGGTAAACTGTTTCATCATTTTTTGCATCTGTTCAAATTGTTTGATTGTTCTATTGACATCCTGAATCGATGTCCCACTACCTGAAGCAATTCTCTTCCGCCGGCTGCCATTAATTATTTCCGGTTTTCGGCGTTCTGGCATGGTCATGGAACGGATAATCGCTTCGACATGCTTAATATCCTTCTCATTAACCTCCATTCCCTGGAGGCCCTTCATTTTATTCATGCCGGGAACCATATCCAGTAATTGGTTTAATGGCCCCATCTTTTGAACCTGCTGAAGTTGCTCCAAATAATCATCAAAGGTAAATTCATTCTGCCGTATCTTTCGTTCTAATTCCTGCGCTTTTTGTATGTCAACGGAAGCTTGGGCTTTTTCGATTAAGGTCAGTACGTCGCCCATTCCCAGAATGCGTGAAGCCATTCGTTCCGGATAAAAGGGTTCTAAGGCATCAAGCTTTTCTCCCACCCCGGTAAACTTTATTGGTTTACCGGTTACTGCTTTTACTGATAACGCGGCTCCCCCTCTGGTATCCCCATCCAGCTTAGTGAGAACGACGCCATCCAATCCTAAAATTTGATTAAACTTCTCCGCAACATTAACCGCATCCTGTCCGGTCATTGCATCAACAACTAACAAAATCTCCTGAGGATGACACTGCTGCTTAATCTGTGCCAATTCATCCATTAATTCATCGTCGATGTGTAAACGTCCAGCGGTGTCTAAGATCACTAAGTCGTGCCCGCTTTTTTCCGCATGAGCCTTTGCCCCTTTGGCAATGTCTACCGGGCTTTGTTTATCTCCCAACGAAAAAACAGGTAGGTCCAACTGCTCACCTAACACCTGTAACTGCTTTATAGCCGCAGGCCGATAAATATCACAGGCTACCAACAAAGGGCTTCGCCCCTGTTTTTTCAGAAAGCGGGCTAACTTTGCACTACTCGTGGTTTTCCCGGAACCTTGCAGACCTACCATCATCACGATAGTGGGAGGCTTAGGAGATAAAGTGATTTTACTTTGCGTTCCCCCCATTAATTGGGTTAATTCTTCGTGCACAATTTTAATGACCTGCTGACCGGGCGTAAGACTTTCCAGTACCTCCGAACCAATAGCCCGTTCCGTAATTTTACCGATAAAATCTTTAACAACCTTATAACTTACGTCGGCTTCAAGTAAAGCCAAACGTACCTCTCTCATGGCCAACTGAACGTCTTTCTCCGTCAGTTTGCCCTTTCCCCGAAGGTTTTTAAATATTGCTTGAATTTTTTCCGATATACTTTCAAATGCCATCTATTTAACACCTACCAGCTATCTTCTAATTTATTCAGCAATTCGCTAACCTTATCCCAGCATATTCTGATTTTCTCATTTTGGTTTTTTTGTCTTAACTCTTCCAGCTTTTGTCTAAGCTCCTGCATTACCGCCTGGCCATCCAGAAATTTTCGGACCAGTCCTAGCTTCTCCTCATAATGCCCTAGCGCGTCATCTGTTCGCTTCACAAGATCATAAACAGCCGTTCGGGAAACACCTTGTAATTCACTTATCTCGCCTAACGATAAATCTTGTTGGAAATACAAGTCATACATTTCCCGTTGCTTTTCCGTTAAAAGAGAGCCGTAAAAATCTAATAATAAGGCTCTCTGTGTTAAATCATCCATCTATTTGTCTCCATGTTAAGGATAATTACTTAACAGCTAATATCTGTTATTCTATACTATTCAGCTCTTCTTTGTCAACTAATTTTTCTCTCCTCCAATACATTTTTTAACGCTTGCACAAAAACATCTATTAGCTCCGGGTCGAACTGCGTTCCTTTGCATTGTTCGATTTCCTTTAAAGCATCAGTTGGCGTTAGAGCTTTACGGTATGGACGATCCGAGACCATCCCGTCATATGCATCTGCTAATGCTAACATGCGACATTCTAAAGGAATATTTTTGCCTTTGACTCTAAAGGGATACCCATTTCCATCCCACCATTCATGATGTTTGAGAATTAGTTCGGCAATCGGCGCAAGATCCGTTGAAAACTGCGCGATACGATACCCAATCTCACAATGTCTTCTCATTTCCAAGGTTTCTTCCCAATTAAGCGGTCCCCGCTTAAATAAGATATCATCAGCTATTCCAACCTTACCGATATCATGATACCGTGCCAATTTATCTAATCTCTCCATTTGTTGTGGGGATAAATTTAAGATTTTTCCCATCTCTTGCATTAACTTTTGCACAACTTGAATGTGCCCTTCCTGTCCAAAATCCTTTAAATTTAAGATCCTCTTCATTGCGTTTATAATAGAAAGTTGCGAGATGTTTTTATTCTTCATTTTTTCGCCGTACATTTTATTATCAGCATCTTTGAAGAGTTCCTGCGGAGTGCTTTCCCCTTCATTACACCACGCAAAACCGACTGACATATTTATCGGAAGTTCCGAGTGTTGCATATTATGTTTGGCCATTTCCTCAGACAAACCATAACAAGCTTTTTCCAGCATATCCTCATTACAGTT
>CAZVLC010000107.1:0-5520 GCA_964627885.1 uncultured Peptococcaceae bacterium | reverse complement strand
GGAAGCTATTATTCTTTAGTTGATCAAACTGGAAAAGAACTAGATCAGATCGGACGTCAGGCTTATATCGGTGATGAATTTATTTTGGAAAATAATCGGCGCTATAAAATAATCAAGATTGAGGAAAAGCAGCAGAAAGCGATTGCACAGCGTATTGGCGAGGAAAAACTTACCTATTTGGATGAATGGGATCTGGTACCTGTGGCCAATACTACGGGAAAATACTCAGGAGTTGCTATCTATATGACACATACCGATGAATCATATGTGCCAACTGATGGAACATCAAGTAAACCAGGGAATGGAGGCATTTTACAAGTAGGAAATACTCTTGCCAATGGGTTAAAGGATAAAGGAGTAAACGCAAATATTAGTTTTGACAAACATGATCCTCATGATGCCAATGCCTATCATCGTTCCAGAAAAACAGCCGTACAACTGTTAAAGCAAAATCCGATAGCTTTAATTGATGTACACCGTGATGGCGTCCCTGACCCTAACTTTTATAAAACCGAAATAAATGGTCAAAGTGGGACAAAAATAAGGTTAGTAGTAGGACGGCAAAATGCGAATATGTCTGCTAATTTAGATTTTGCCAAAAGGATAAAAGCCTATTTCGATAAGAATAAGCCCGGATTAATTAAAGGAATTTATCTTGGGAAAGGTAATTATAATCAGGATCTAGGTCCGCAAACCATGCTAATTGAAGTAGGTACGCATACGAATAGCCGACAAGCAGCGGAGCGTGGTGTTGCTGAGTTTGCTGAGGGAATTCCTAAAGTAGTGGGAGCAGCTACAGCTCCCACTCAACCTACCGGTACTAGTCCGGGAGTAGGGAAAGCATTACTAACCATGCTTGCTTTAGCGGTGATCGGGGGCGGGGCGTTTTTGTTACTAAGTACGGGCAGTTTAAAAGGCTCCTGGTCGAAAATTACCAATCTGGGCAAAGAGTTTTCCAATTATTTGGGGCCTAATCGTCCGAGTGAAGGAGAGAATGAGAAAGGGGCAGAAGAGAAACAAGAAAAAAGTGAACAGGATAAGAGCAATTGAGGATTATCTATAATTGTTTTGGGGGGGCCCATTCTTCGGTAACGGCGGCGGCACTACACTTAGGGTTAATTCCTGAGGATCGTTTCGCTACGGCAAGGGAACTGCTTAATCTACCTTATTATGATGCGCAGGTAGGCAAAGACCATGGCCGCATTCACTTTATGGGTTTTGACAGCACGGGTAATGAAATATATGTCGTGGGTAAAAAAAACTTAGGGGTAGATTATGAAAAGATTATGCGAAGCCTCATTATGTTAAGTGGAGAAAACCAAGAAAAATATCTTTTTGTCAATACTATGCCTTATGTAAATCTGTGGATGGTGATTGGCGGGTATCTTTCCCGCCGTTTAGGTTGGGTTTTTCCCGGCAGGCGTATTGTCATTTATGGCACTCAGAAGGCGTATCCAAAATTTCTACACCTGGTTAAACTAATCAAAGGGAAATATCTTTGGCTAAAGGCAGTTGATGAGGGATGAAGTATGTTTTTCTTGACCAATTCGGCTGTTTTGCCTCATTGGTGGCAGCTTTGTATGCCGCTGGCAACTTACCGGCGGAAGTGAATTATCATCAAGTATTAATGTTACTGAATTTTGCCGGGACCGGTCACTTTCGGCCGGGAAAATTAACATATCGAGCGCGGGATAAAGAAGGAAACGAGTATTATACTTTAAGTGCCGGTGTTTACGGGAGCTTTATCAAGAATATTTTGGGGCCGGAAATATTAAAAATGGTTCGTTCCCCAAAGCAGATCGTTTTATATGATCTAAGCGGTTTAAACCTTTGGCTCTTAAATTTGTTGGAGTTTTTCTTACCTGGTCGGTTACGAAAACTAAGCCAAAAACTCTGGGCCTATTATTTATGTAGGAGGATGCCTTTGCTTGTGCGGAGTATCAAAGGGCTTAAGGAGACTGCCTGAGTTAGATGAAATAAGGTGAAGCAAGAGGAAGCAAGAGGAAGAGAATAGGTAGGTAAGACATTAACCAGGGCAACCTGGTTTTTCTTAATCTTGGTTGACGAAGTGACCGGAATAAAGGATAATTGATGGTGATTCATCTATTATGGCAATTTTGGCAGTGGTGGTGATCAGGATGCAAGGTGGAGAAATTATTTATGTAGAAGAAGGTTCATTGGCAAAACAGTTGGGAATCACCGTCGGGGATCGTATTCTAAAAATTAACGATAAAATTATCGAGGATTTAATCTGTTACCAAATTGAATGGGCTGGAGAGCAGGTGCTTTTGGAAGTTTACAAAAAAAATGGCGAACAGGTCGTCTTCGAAATCGAGAAGGAATATGATGAATCTTTAGGGGTACATTTTCAAGAGGCCATTTTTAATGGGTTAAAAACTTGCCGTAATAAGTGTATTTTTTGTTTTGTTGATCAAATGCCGCCTGAGATGAGGCCAAGCCTATATTTCAAGGATGATGACTATCGTTTATCTTTTTTACAGGGAAGCTACGTTACTTTCACAAACCTAGCGAAGGGTGATCTGGAGAGGATTAAAAAGGAACATCTTTCTCCGTTGTATGTTTCGGTTCATACTACCGAGCCGGAACTGCGTTCAGAGATCATGAAAAATCCGCATGCGGGAAAGGTCTTAGAGATTATGGAAGAGCTGGCGGAAGCGGGCATTGAGTTTCATACACAAATTGTCACTTGTCCCGGCATTAATGATGGAGCGGTACTGGAGCAAACATATCAGGATTTAAGGAAAATTGAAGGTGTTCTTTCTTTAGCGATTGTTCCGGTGGGCTTAACCGGTTTTCGGCGGGACTTACCGGAACTACGCACGTTTCGGCAGGACGAAGCCGTTCGTTTGCTTAATTGGGCTGAGCAAAAGCAAAAATATGAACTTGAGCAAAGAGGAAGTTGCTTCTTGTGGCCGTCTGATGAATTCTATTTAATTGGGGGGCGGGAGTTTCCTTCCTTAGAAACATATGAGGATTTTCCCCAATTGGAAAATGGGGTGGGGATGGTTCGGCTGTTATGGGATGAATTTGCGGAACTGTCTTTGCCGGCCCAAGTGGAGCATCAGCAAGAAATAATCTTTGCCTCGGGAATGTCTGGTTTTCGGGTGATGAAACCACTGGTGGAACGCTTGAATCAAATTTCCGGGCTGAAAATTAATCTATTAGCGGTTGCAAATCAGTTTTTCGGCTCGTCCATAACGGTAGCGGGTCTTTTAACCGGCAGTTGTTTCTTAGCGGGTTTAAAGGATGTTCCAAAGGGAAGTATCGTGTTTATTCCTGAGTGCACTGTACAATCTGGAAACGGTAAATTTTTGGATGATCTTACGCCGGAAGAGGTGGGGGATACTTTAGGAATTAAACTAATTACCGTACCTGCCCAGGCCGAGCAAATTTGGGAAAAGATTAGTAAACTGACAGAAAGATAAGCGTTTAAAAGGAGGGCTGTAATGTGGCTAAACCGATTGTGGCAATTTTAGGCAGACCGAATGTCGGCAAATCTACTTTATTTAATCGGTTAACGGGGGGGCGTGTGGCGATTGTGGAAGACACGCCCGGAGTAACCAGAGACCGTCTTTACCGTGATGCCGAATGGTTGGGGAAAACATTTACACTTATTGATACAGGCGGAATTGAGTTTACCGGTGAGGAAGACTCGATGAGTAACAAGATTAAAAAGCAGGCGGAAATTGCCATTGAAGAAGCTGATGTTATTTTATTACTGGTAGATAGTCGGACGGGGTTATTATCGCAAGATGAATTGATTGCCGAGCAGTTAAGAAGAACCTCAAAACCGGTTATTCTGGTCGTTAATAAAGTTGAACAGTTTAAGGATAATCCGGATCTGTATGAATTCTATAGTTTAGGCTTGGGGGATATGGTTTGTATTTCGGCGGAACATGGGATGAATACCGGCGATTTACTTGATTTGGTTGTGAGTAAATTTGCGCAGCTGCCGGAGGAAGAATTTGAGCCGGATGTGATTAAAATAGCGGTAGTCGGCAGACCAAATGTGGGAAAATCTTCTTTGGTGAATGCTTTATTAGGACAGGAACGGGTTATTGTGAGTAATGTGCCCGGCACAACACGTGATGCGATTGATGTGCCGTTTTCGCAAGGAGGGCAGCGCTATTTACTGATTGATACTGCAGGTATGAGGCGGAGAGGGAATATCGAAGAGAGTACGGAGCGGTATAGCGTCATTCGGGCCCTGCGCGCTGTGGACCGGAGTGATGTAGTGTTAATGGTGCTTGATGGGGTTGAGGGAGTGACCGAGCAGGACAAACGAATTGCCGGTTATGTTCATGAGGCCGGAAGGGGTGTTATAATAATCGTAAACAAATGGGATTTAGTTGAAAAAGACGAAAAGACCATGAAAAAATTTGAAGAGAATATACGACAGGAATTAGGCTTTATGCAATATGCGCTCACCCTTTTTGTTTCCGCTAAAACAAAACAGAGAGTAGTTAAAATAACGGATTTGGTAAATTTCGTAGCCGAACAGCAAAGTCACCGGATTAGCACCAGTGTCCTCAATGAGGTGGTTAGCGAAGCGGTGCATTTGACCCCGCCACCTTCTGATAAAGGAAAAAGACTAAAAATTTTATATGTTACGCAAGCCGGGATTAAGCCGCCGCTTTTTATCCTGTTCGTCAATGAGCCGACTTTAATGCATTTTTCCTATTTAAGGTATCTTGAAAATAAGTTAAGAGAAAACTTTGGTTTTGAAGGAACTCCTTTGAAAATAACCATTCGAAAAAGAGAGGAAAAAGAATAGCTGATATAGAAAATAGCAGTTGATGGACAGCAGTTAATGGAGCAGGTCAGGATAAAGGAGTTGGTCTAATGATTTATCTTTTGACAATGCTGCTAGCTTATCTAATCGGTTCAGTATCTTTTGGTATTATCATCGCGAAACTGTATAAGGGTATTGATATCAGAGATTATGGTAGTGGCAATACGGGGTTTACCAATGTTTTGCGCGTAATAGGCAAAGGGCCTTCTATTTTGGTATTATGCGGTGATACTTTAAAGGGGGCTTTGGCAGTGTTGGTCGGTTTTTTTCTGGGTGATACATATTGTGCCATGCTTGGTGGGTTGATGGCCATGCTTGGCCATACGTATCCAATCTATTATCGTTTTCGTGGAGGGAAAGGGGTAGCTACCGGGTTAGGAGTATTTCTTTCTTTAGCTCCTGATGTTACGGTACTTGCTCTTTTGATCTTTTTGTTTACTGTGTGGATTAGCCGTTATGTCTCTTTAGGATCGATTTTGGCAGCTTTAAGTGTCCCGCTACTGATGCTTGCTTTTGCTAAACCCTCACCAATTTTGCTTTTTGGCATTTGTGGCGCTTTTGTGGTGATATATCGTCATAAATCCAATATTGTCAGAATTTATCAAGGTAAAGAGAATAAAATAGGGGAAAACAAGGAAAAGAAAGATCATGAAAGAAATTTGGGTTAAGGGGGGAGAAAAATGAAAAAGATAGCGGTATTAGGAGCC
>CAZVLC010000106.1:0-5542 GCA_964627885.1 uncultured Peptococcaceae bacterium | reverse complement strand
TCCTCCGCAAAACCATCTTCATTGTTTAATTGAAGAATCACGGAAATTTCTTCATCTCCATCATGATCAAAATCATTTAATGCTATTTTAGGTAAAGTAAAACGGGTTGAATGATAATCCCAATCATAATAATGCCCTTCTCCATCTATGTATAATATTACGCCGGAAGGCTTAATCCCATAAAGATAGATATTCCTTTCCGGAATTGCGGCAATCACCGGAAGGTTCTCCGCATAAAAGCTTTCCCATGACTCAATTACCTTTTCATTTTTTGGAGTAACAGGGCTGCTTTGCCGCGGTTTTCCTTTAAGTTCAGAGGTGCTGATGATTTCAGGCTCATTCTCAGGTAATACTACTTCATTATCAATCATTGTACAAGCAGTAATAAAAATTAAACAAAGTAAGATAAAAACAAACGGATGTCTGCACTTATCTTTCATTTTCTCCCTCCTAAATACTGCTTATGTTACTCTTCGTAGTTCATACTCTAGATCAATATTGCCTTTTAATTTAACTTGTTTTAATCAGCATGAATCTCCCTTTCGCTTCCGCGGCGACCTGTCCGTCTTCCAACAACGCTTGAGCCTCAAGATCAACTAACAACCCTTTTTGTTTGACAATCCACGCTTCAAACCTAACCGGCTTTAGCACAGGAATATTACGCCGGAAACGTACTTCCAGACGAGCCGTAAAAGCCGGTTTCCCTAAAACCCAAAGGCATTGTGACATTACTTCGTCAAAGACGGTACTGATAATACCTCCATGCAAAACGTTCGGATATCCTTCATATGTTTTGGAAGGGCAAAAGACCGTACTAACTTTCTCATTTTCTTGCGTAAATTTTAGCTTAAGCCCTCCTGGATTCTGCTCCCCACAGGCAAAACAATTATGCTCATAATTAAATAGCATACTACACTCCTCCATCACGAGACCTTCGTAACCGGTGAAGGAAGTTCCTCCAAGTTTTTCAGACCAAAATGCTTCAGAAAATCTTTGGTTGTACCATATACGATCGGTCGGCCAGGCCCCTCCTTACGACCGATTTCCTGAATCAAGGTACGCTCCACCAAAGTATTAAGCGCGCGATCACTTTTCACTCCACGAATTTCATCAATTTCGCTACGCGTGATGGGCTGCTTGTATGCCACAATGGCCAAAGTTTCAAGAGCAGCTTGGGTAAGTGTACTCAAACGCGGTTTCACCAGTTTTTCAATATAAGGGGCATATTCCGGCCGGGTGACAAAAGAATACCCTCCGGCGACTTCCAATAAGCAAAACCCTCGTTCTTCTTTTTCACAATCTGCTTTAATCTCCTTCAAAAGAACCTCCACATCATATGGAGAGCGCTCCAAGATTTCCGCAATAATTTTTACTGATAAGGGTTCATTAGCGACAAACAACAAGGCTTCAATAGCATTTTTCGCTTCATCAGGAAATAGTGGCATTCTCTTAATTCTCTCTCCCTTCTGTCTTTTCTTGCTTTTCAGTTTTAATTATTTGCATTCTAAAGATATATATCTCGTCAAACATCCCTTTTTGTTTTACATAGATCTTCCCTATTTTCATCAATTCCAGTAAGGCTAAAAATGTGACAATTACCTCTTCCTTACTTACTTGGTGTGCACTGAACAGTTTATAAAAGGCAATACCCCTGCCACTGGGTGTTTCCCGCAATAACTTTTCAATACTTTCAATTTTGTCTTGAATGGTAATTTCTTCACGACTGACTGAAACAAAATCAAGCCTTTTTTCAACCTTTTTAAGTACCTTATTAAAAACCTGCATCAAGTCATCCATCGATAAAGAACCAACCGGATTAGCGGGACGAAATTCTTTCAGCAATTTAGCATCGTCAACTTCACGCCAGAAATATTGAGATTGATGCTCTGCCAATTCACGAAAGATTTGGGCTCTTTCCTTATACTCCTTATACTCCAGTAGCTTTTCCACCAACTCAGCCCGCGGATCGATCTCCTCTTCTCCCTCTTCCGTTGTTTCCACAACCGGTTTAGGTAAAAGCATCCGCGCTTTAATCGCGAGCAACGTACTGGCCATCACTAAAAAATCGCTGGTTAAATCAATATCCAATTGGTCCGCCCTGGCAAGGTAATCCAAATACTGTTGGGTAATTAAGGCAATCGGAATATTATAAATATCCAGCTCATTCTTTTCAATTAAATGTAAGAGCAGGTCCATTGGGCCCTCAAAATCCGGTAGCTTCACTTGATACGTCATTTACAGCTCACCACTTTATCTTCCTACTATCCTTTCGCTATCCATCATATTTTCATGGCTGCACGAACCATTTCCATTGTTTCTTGAGCTGCCATTCTCGCCTTACGACTACTTGTCTCCAAAATTTCATCTAATAACTCCGGCCTTTCAGCATAATATTGCCGTTTTTCCCGCATCGGAGCTAATTGTTGATCAATAATCTTCGCCAAGCGCTTCTTACATTCCACACACCCAATTTTGCCCTGACAGCAATCCGCGCGTAGTTCTTCAACCACTAAAGCATTATAGATGTTTTGATAGGTATGCACGACACAAACATCCGGATGTCCGGGATCACTCTTTTTAATCCGGGCCGGGTCAGTCACCATCATCTGCACCTTTTCCCAAATTTCCTCAGTCGTCGCCGACAACGGAATATCATTATTATAGCTTTTACTCATTTTACGTCCGTCTACGCCCGGCAGCATCGCCACTTTAGCAAGTTTGGCTTGCGGTTCGGGGAAAATATCACGCGCAAAAAGATTATTAAAGCGCCGGGCAATCTCCCTGGCAAATTCCAGATGAGGTATTTGATCTTCGCCAACAGGCACAACATTGGCCCGGTATACCAAGATATCCGCCGCCATTAAAAGAGGGTAACCAAGAAATCCATAAGTGGAAATATCTTTTCCCTGACTACCTAACTGCTGAATTTGATCTTTATAGGTGGGAACCCGTTCTAACCAGGAGAGCGGCGTAATCATCGACAACAATAAGTGCAATTCCCCATGTTCCTTGACACTGGATTGTATAAAAATAGGGCTTTTTTCAGGATCTAAGCCCGCACTGAGCCAATCCAGCAACATTTGCCGAATGTTCCCCTTAATCTGCTCCGTATTGTCAAAGGCCGTAGTTAAAGCGTGCCAATCTACAATCCCAAAATAACAGTGATATTCCTGCTGGAGTTTAACCCAGTTCTCGATGACACTCAAATGTCCGATATGCAATCTTCCGGTGGGCCGCATCCCACTAAAAATCGTTCCTTTAGCCATTTATGTTTACCTCCGTAGCGACTGTTGCTTTTATAGTAAGTTTACAGCATTGAAAATATCCCGGTAATGCTCATGAGAAAATTATATGTTGTGACCACCATTGGCCATAAAATCTTATCGGTTACGCCGGAAACAATGATCATAATCAGAATTATCGGTCCATACATTTCGAGCTTATAGACAATATCTTTCATGTGGTAAGGAAGAATTCCCGCCAGAATTTTGGAGCCATCCAAAGGAGGAACCGGAATAAGGTTGAAAAATGCTAAGCTGAGATTAATAATCACTAAATAATCCAAGGATAGTATAAAGAAAGCATCAATCGGCATGAACTTAACTAAATTGTACAGTATGGCGCCGACAAGCGCAATGAAGAGATTCATTAGTGGGCCGGCCAAGGCCACCAGCATCATTCCTCTCTGCATATTACCCCGGAATTTTAAGGGATTAACCATCACCGGTTTGGCCCAGCCAAAATGAGCAAAGATCAGCATAATCGTCCCAATCGGGTCTAAATGAGCCAGGGGATTAACCGTCAAGCGTCCCTGGTATTTAGGAGTAAGATCGCCCAATCGATATGCCACATAACCGTGGGCAAATTCGTGAAAGCTTAAAGCTATAAGGATCGCCGGCAAGCTAATCACTAAATTTTGCCAAAAATCAGCATCAAACATATATTCTCCTCCTTAGAAAAAACCATAAACTCATCTTACTTACTTACTTCCCGGTCGTATTAAATTCAAAATTTCGAGCAATAAATAAATGGCGAAGAGCACCAGTATACTTCTGATAAGAAAACTGACGCTCTGGCTTTTCACAAACACAGTAACGAGCGGCTGACTAACAAGCACAATAAGAATAATTGCAGCAATTAAAAGAAATAACTTTTTTTTCGGCTTCATTGTCTAACCACACTTTCTCAAAGATTATCCCATCATTATTTTATTCGATTTTGCCGGAATAATCCAATACTATCTCAAACTCGCTACTATCTTAATCTTGCTACTATCTTAATCTTGCCGGAATAAGATCGTTACGCACCAGATCCTGATAAGTTTCCCTCGCCACGATTAAATCGGCCTGTCCGTCTTTTACCAGCACCACAGCCGGCCGTGGCAAGCGGTTATAGTTACTGGACATGGAATAATTGTAGGCACCTGTACTGGATACGGCTAAAATATCCCCGCTTTCCAAGGACGGCAAATTAATGTCCCAAATCAGCATATCACCTGATTCACAGCATTTACCGGTAATCGAGATAACTTCGGCAGTTTTCTCCTTCATCTTATTGGCAACCGCCGCTTCATACTTAGCCTGATACAGGGCCGGCCGTGGGTTATCGGCCATTCCACCGTCAACTGCCACATAAGTACGAATACCGGGAATATTTTTAATTGATCCTACAGTATAAAGGGTTATTCCTGCAGTTCCCACAATCGAACGTCCTGGTTCAATGATAATTTTCGGTATCTTCAGCTGTAAAGCGTCTGCTTTTTGCGTTACCGTTTGCATAATCATCTCGGCGAAAGCACTAATCGGGGCCGGCGCATCACTTTTCTCGTAATATATGCCAAAACCACCGCCTAAATTCAGTTCAGGCAATTCTATCCCGGTCGTTTCTTTAATCTTTTTGAGGAAATCCATCATAACCTCGGCAGCATGATGAAAAGAATCAATTTCGAAGATCTGTGAACCAATATGGCAGTGTATTCCTTGCAATTCCACATCGTCAAGGGAAAGAGCCTTTTGTACAGCTTCCATGGCTTGCCCCGTCGCAATGGCCATCCCAAACTTCGAATCAATCTGCCCTGTACGAATATATTGATGCGTGTGAGCTTCAATACCCGGCTGTACTCTTATTAGAATTTTCGCTTTACATCCTTTTTCCCGGCCTAGTCTTTCCAGCAACTCTAATTCGTATAAATTATCCACAATGAAACGTCCGACATTACATTCCAGTGCATACGCTATTTCGTCCGCTGATTTATTATTTCCATGAAAATAGATGTGCTCTGCGGGGAAACCGGCCTCGATTGCCGTGTATAATTCGCCGCCGGAAACCACATCCAGTCCCAGCTTTTCCTGGGCAACTATCCGCGCCATCGCCTTATTCATAAAGGCTTTACTGGCATAAATCACCTCATTGCCGGGATACTTCGCCATAAACGATTGATAATAATCATGACAAATCTGCCGAAGATGTTCTTCGTCCATGACATATAGCGGAGTACCAAATTCCCTGACCAGCTCTACCGCATCACACCCGCCTATACTTA
>CAZVLC010000105.1:0-5547 GCA_964627885.1 uncultured Peptococcaceae bacterium | reverse complement strand
TACAATGCGAGCTTTGCGGCACGGTAATTAATACCGGACGTTATTGTCTTTCCTGTCAGGAAAAACTGACCTCCGGACTGAAGAAGGTCATTCAGGAAGAGAACAGCAAAGTGCTGAACGAGGTCAAGAAAAAGAAGGACGAGGAGTTGAAAAGAAGTGGACCGCGGATGCATTCCGGGGATTCGTGGCTAAATAGATAGCGAATTGGCAGAGAAGAAGACAGAGAGAGGCAAAAAAAGAAAGCAGAAGAGCGGGAAAAAGGGGAGAAGGCGAAAAACGACCGAAATAGGCGATTAATAAAAGTGTATACCTATCCGATATAATTGGTAGGTATATTTTTATGATTGTGAAGAGGAATGAGGTGAGGGTGATGCGGGTTACAAATCAGCCTATTCCGGGGATAACCAAAGCATATAATCAACAAAGCAAAGACATGATGGTGAACCAAAATAAAGAGGCGGGTAAGTATGACGCTGTAGATTTGTCCAGTGAAGCCAGGTTTTATAGTACTGCTTTTAAAGCCTTACAAGAGTTACCGGAGCTGTCTGAGGGACAGGAGCAAAAACTGGAAGAGCTTAAAACCGCGATTAAAGTGGGTACTTACGTTGTTAAAAACGAGGAACTGGTTGAGAAAATATTAAATGCTTGAGGGGTGAAGAAATGGAACCCACCATACAATCTGCGACGAATACACCGAGAGTTGGGGAATTAATCAGTATTTTGCAGGAACAGAAGAAGATTTATGAAGATTTATTGGATTTATCCCGGCAGAAACAAAAAATCTTGATCAAGGGAGATATCTCTGCCTTGGAGGGGATTACCGCTCAAGAGGAAGTGTTGGTCTTTCAGACGGGTAAATTAGAAGAAAAACGGGAGCAGTGTCTTTCTTCTTTGGCGGAGGCTTATGGCTGGGTTCAGGAGAAGACCCTGGCGGATTTTCTTCCGCTGGTTAGTACGGAGAAGCGAGTCGAGCTGGAGAAAATTCACGAAGACTTTTCGATGTGCTTGAATGACTTGCGCCGACTTAATCATGAAAACACTGAATTACTGGAGCAGTCTTTACAATTTGTTAATTTTACGGTGGATGTCTTGAGTCGGCAATCGAAACCCGTTTATAATGCGGCTCAAGAAGTCAAGGTAGAAAACCTGAAGAATTTTCTCGATAAAAAGGTTTGATTAGAAGGCTCGATAAGCAGGTTTGACAAGACGGTTCAATAAGAAGGTCTGCCAAGAAGGTCTCACAAGAAGGTTTATTGAGGGGTGATAGAATGCGATCCACTTTTTTTGGTCTCAATATCGGATACAAAAGTCTGGCCGCCCAGCAAAGAGCTTTAGATGTCACCAGTCATAATATCGCCAATGCCAATACGGAAGGATACACCCGCCAGGATGTCATTATGGAGGCTACTCCCGCCGATAAGGTTTTGGCAGGGTATGTTGGCACAGGTGTGGCTATTACCGATTTCAGGCGGGTTAAAGATGAATTCATTGATATTCAGATGCGGACGGAAAATAAGGCTTTAGGTGAATGGGAAACCCGGGATAATATTATCAGCAAGTTAGAAGTAATATTTAATGAACCATCCGAATCCAGTCTGCGTTCAGTGCTCGAACAGTATTGGGGAGCCTGGCAGACTCTCGCGAAAAATCCAGAAAGCACCTCGGCGCGGACCAATGTGCTGCAAAGAGGGGTTTCGTTGGCGGATACTTTCAACCATTTAGATACACAATTTGTAGACTTACAGGTTGATATCAATAAAGGGATTGGCCTAAAGGTCGAGGAGGTCAATACGCAGGCCCGCCAGATCCGTGATCTTAATCTCCAAATAATGAAGGCCGAAGCCAGTGGGCAAAGGGCGAATGATTTAAGAGATAATCGTGATTTAATCCTTGAAAAGCTTTCCAAAAATATTGCGATTGACGTAGTGGAAGATGAGTTTGGGGCAGTGAATGTTACTGTTGGTGGAAAAATACTGGTTTCCCGGGCCGTGTTGGGGGAAATCCGTTTTCATAATAATGATCCTCTCCATCCGCAAACGGCTCAGCTGGAATGGTATGAACCAACCAGCGATACGCCGCAGGGATCGGTGCAGTTGAACGGCGGGATTCTGAAAGGCTATTTCGAAATGCGGGATGAGGGGATTCCTAATTATCTGGAGAAGGTTTCCACGCTGGCCAGAACAATTGCGGATGAGGTTAACGACTTACACCGGGCTGGTTATGCCTTGGATGGCAGTACGGGACGTGATTTCTTTACGGTCACTGATTCAACTACCGGATTGAGTGCAAAGAATATTCAAGTTAATCCGGAGATTGTGGCTGATATTAATCGGATTGCCGCGGCAGCTGGGATAGAGGATCCGGATAATCCCACGGGGCCACCTCTTATTTATGAAGGGGATAATACGAATGCCAATGCCATTGCCCAACTGAAAAACAAATTGTCGCTAAACGGCGGTACAGCTTCTTTTGACGACTACTATATGGCGATGATTGGTCAACTGGGCGTGGAAGGGCAAGAAAGCAGCCAGCTGGTGGAGAATCGTACATATCTGATGGAACAGTTAGTGAACCAACGGGCGGCAGTTTCCGGTGTTTCGCTTGACGAGGAAATGACCAACATGATTAAATATCAGCATGCTTATTCGGCAGCGGCACGGGTCATTACGGCGATGGATGAGATGCTGGAAATCATCGTCAACAGATTAGGCATGGTTGGTCGTTAGGAGGGAGATAAACGATGAGGATTACGAATAATGTTTTGGTGAATAATTTGAAGAATAACCTTTCCAGAAATATTCGCAACATTGAGAAGTTACAAAATCAGCTTGCTTCCGGGAAACGAATCAGCCGGCCTTCGCAGAATCCTACGGGGATTGTGGAAAGTATGCGCCTGGCGTCGCGGCTTAGGGAAAACAAGGGTTTTCAAGAAAATGCCAAGGATGCGACCGGTTGGTTAAATACCACCGATGAGGCGTTGGACAGTCTGAACAGTGCTTTGCAACGAGCTTATGAATTAGCGGTACAAGGGAGTAACGGCACGCTATCGGATGAAGACAGAGAAGCGGTTTGCTCCGAAATTAACGAAATCATCGAGGAGGTTGGCACGATCGCCAATACCAGATACAATGACCGTTATATTTTCGGAGGCACTAATACCATACAGAAGACATATGAGTCCGGCACGTTTCAGCATAATCAAGAGAGTATAAAGTATCAGGTAGGCGTAGGTGTAGAGGTTGCCGTTAATCTGACGGCGGAAGAGGTTTTTGTGGAAAAGGATATCATAGGGACGTTACAGAATATTGCCGATCATCTTACTTCGGGGGACACGGGGGCCTTAAGAAATACGGATATTGCCGTAATTAATGAAGGGATTGATCATGTGCTGGCGTGCCGTTCTAAGGTGGGGGCCAGTGTTAACCGTATGGAAATGACAATTTCACGACTGGAAGAGCAGGAGATAAATTATAGTAATTTGCAGGCAGAGGTAGATGGGGTTGATCCGGCTTTGTTGATTATGGAATTAAAAAATCAGGAGAATGTCTATCGCGCTTCGTTGTCTGTAGGGGCACGAGTAATCATGCCCACGTTGGTGGATTATCTGAGGTAATGTGTAAGGAAGGTGAGGGCGATGTCCCTGGAAATTAGGACAACCTGGGCCAAAATTGGAATTCAGACCACCAGACCATTCTTAGAAATGCGGCAACCTCAGGGCGAGCTGCAGATTAAACAACAGCGGATGAAAATGGTTGTTGACCGGGAGTTGCCCCGGGTCTTGATTAATCAGTCGGCTTGTTTTGAAGAATGTGGCATTAAGTCTCCGGCAGTAACTGTAGCAGAGACAGCTGAATTAGCCCGGCAAAATGCTCTGGAATATACGGCGATAATGGCCGCAGAAGGTGATCGCTTAGGGCAGATTGAAAATGGGGCAGGGGATATGATCGGCGAGCTCTCCTTAGAAAGGATGGAGGAGGAAAACAGCGCCGAATGGAACATTGCCTTTATTCCCCAGAGCAGGCCGCAATACGAGGTAACCGGACACCTGAAGATTGATTGGCAGGTGGTGGAAGGAGGAATGCAGTACCAACAGCAGTATCCGCAGTTTAAATTCCGTCCCTGGACCACGGAGATCTATTTGCGGCAGCATGGGAAGATTGAAATGCGTTATCTGGATGAAAGGGCGTAAAGCAGGAAAAAGGAAACGATGAAAAGAGAGGGATATACGTGATGATCGTGGAAAGTAGATATTTTGGTTCATTAGAGTGTGCGGAGGACAAAATAATCGCCTTTGAGCATGGCCTAATCGCCTTTGAACATGCCAAGCGGTATATCATGATTGAAAATCAGGATCCGGAGAATCCTTTGTGGTGGTTACAGGCAGTGGATGATCCGGAGCTTGCTTTTGTCGTTATTAACCCCTTTATTTTTAAAACAGATTATGAATTTGAGCTTTCCCCTGAAGATGTGGAGGAATTAGCTATCGAAAAGCAGGAGGATGTGGTTGTTTTAGTGATTGCGGTCGTACCGGAGGATGTAAGAAACATGACCGCGAATTTACTTGCCCCGGTCATTTTTAATGCCCGTTTGAAAAAGGGGAAACAAATCGTCTTGCAAGATAAACAATATAGCACCAAGCATTTAATTTTGGCAGAGCTGCAGAAAAAAGATGCAAAAGAGACGAAGCAATGTAAGAGTGAGGAGGGATGTGGTCATGCTCGTACTAACCAGAAAAAAAGATGAGAGCATAATGCTCGGTGAAGATATCGAAATAGTTGTTTTGGAAATCACCTCTACGCAGGTGCGCCTTGGAGTAAAGGCGCCTCGGCAATGCTCCGTTTATCGCAAAGAGATTTATGCGGCAATCCAGGAAGAGAATATTAGGGCGGCGCAATTACACGCGGTAGAGGCACTAACACCGGAGGTAAAGGCTCTTTTTGGCAAGACCGAGTAAAAAAATAAAAAAAATTTCACAAATTGGTGAAAAAAAGACTAAACTTTTGCGGACGATCGTTCGATATAAATTATGAGGGAAAAAATTATCTGAGGGCCCCAGATAGTTTTGGACTTTCTTCAAGGATGAAGAAAAAATAAATTATTTCAAGGAGGAAAGAATCATGAGAATAAACCATAATATTGCGGCGTTAAACACTTACAGGCAGTTATCTTCAAACAACGCGGGTAGTCAAAAGGCTATTGAGAAATTATCATCAGGGTTAAGGATCAACAGAGCCGGTGACGACGCGGCAGGGTTGGCCATCAGTGAAAAGATGCGCAGTCAGATTAGAGGTTTGGAAACAGCTTCCCGGAATGCCCAGGATGGCATATCTCTTATCCAGACGGCTGAAGGTGCTTTAAACGAGACCCATAGTATTCTCCAAAGGATGAGGGAGCTGGCGGTTCAGGCAGAAAACGGCACCAATACTGATGAAGACAGAGGGGCATTGAACGAAGAATACACCGCTTTAGTTGCCGAAATCACCCGGCTTGGTGATGATACCGAATTTAATACCAAAAAAGTCTTAAACGGAACTATTGCTACAGGGG
>CAZVLC010000104.1:0-5609 GCA_964627885.1 uncultured Peptococcaceae bacterium | reverse complement strand
GCTGGTCTGTGGTTTTCAGGCTTGCTTCCACCTTCATGAATAAGTGCAGCTTATCCTTGTGCCATGCTTTCAGGTCCTTCAGTACGTCTTTCTTTGGTATCTTAAAAAGCCGCTTATTGATTCTTACAAAATCGTATAACTGTGCGTCCCTGCCAACTACGGCCTGATAGATTCTGTTGACTAAAAGCCTTTTATCGTCTTCACCGGATATAAGGAATGTTTTGTTTCCCTGTTCAATGGCATTGGCTACAACCTGATTTATAAATGTCGATTTTCCCCCGTTGGACCGTCCGGCAACTAAGGTCACGCAGCCGGGCGCCAGGTCGTTTAACGCCTGATCGATACCCTGAAGCCCAGTTGAAATGAATCTGCCCCTTGCGTATGCCTCCGCTATTGATGTTTCATCGGTATCGGGATTAAAGAATCCTTCAATCCGTTCCTGTGCCGATTCTATAATCTTTCTGATCGCCTCTGCGCCGCCTTTCAGGTATTCTTCGTTTGCGTCTTTCCTCTTCATGACGGCCTTGTCAATCAGACGTACCTTGTCCGGGAAAGCATCAAGGAAAGCCCTGTCCATGTTGCCCCCGGCTTCGTCGTTGTCCGAAAAGATAATCAGGCTTTCGAATCCGTCCAGGAACCCCCGGTACTGCCCTATAAGGTCCGTTAGACTGTTTGCCCCAGCGCCCACGCTTACCACGTTTTCAAATCCAGATTGAAATATGATCATACAGTCAAATTCCCCTTCACAGATTATCAGGGGTTTGTCCGTGCTTACTCCGTCATAATTGAACAGGCCGGGCTTTGATCCCGTCAATGATAGGTATTTCGGTCCATCAATATGTTTCGCCGGTTTTCTTGTCTTGCAGCCTATCATTATATCGTTTTGGAAATAAGGAAACGTAATCATTCCCTGGTGGTTCTGTAGCCTGAAATTATGTATCGTGTCGTCGTTCAGCTCCCGTTTGTGCAGATATTCAATTTGTTCGTCGGTTAGTGCTGTGAGCTCCTTGGCCTTGCTCTCAAACGTCGCCCGGTTCCTTACCATGCTTGTGTCCTTAACGTTATCTTTGCCGAGGATTTCCCGGACTACTTCGGCATGTGTATAGTTCAGATATTCGCGGTAAAGGGTATATATGTCGAGAAGCCGCCCACAACCAAAGCACTTGAATTGCAGTAGGTCGTCGTCCCATGCCATACTTGGATTTCTATCTCCGTGCCTGTGTTCCATCTTATTCGGGCATCGGTACTTAGTTCCCACTCTTTCAAGGTGGAGCTGGTCGATTATAATATCCTTTGCAGCCTGTCCGACCTTTTCTTTTATATCTTGGATATCATTCAAATTCGTTCCACCTCCTCAACGACGATTTCACGCCTTTCCGGAATACTCTTTATATGGGAATCTCGTATTTTACTAAGCTTCTCTGTTGCTTCATCGGCTCCAGTGTTCCGCATTATGCCAAAGAAATAATTTTCTTTCTTGCTGTGCAGTGATGGATTGTGAACGACTGTATGCAAGGCATATTTAACAACTATAACCGGGTACTTAGCCATTTGTTCATAGACTCCATAAAGCACGCTATCCGCAACTTTACCCGAAACCCTTGTCATCTTTAAAATGTCCACATACTCGTCCACAAGATTAATAAATTCTCCGTACCGTTGCCTGAAATTTTTAATTTCAAGAGAATAGTTTATTACTTTACTTTTCTTTTCTTTTCTTTGTGGGGTTTCTGGTGCGGTTTCTTCCCCTGTTTCTGCGTCAGAAACTTCCTTCCTACGATTTTCGTAGGCAACCCGCATTTTTTCACGCTTTTCAACGACTACCCCGGCACGTTTTTTAATCCCATTACTGGTTAAGACGTGCTCATTTTGATATTTTTCCACATCGAAACACTTATGTTTGATTGCGCTTTTTAATATCTGCTCAAATTCTTCCGTAGTTATTGCCATTTTTCTGCTCAATATCTGGATGGTTTCTGCGTCAGAAATATCTAGTTCGAAATTTGAGGTTCGATATATGCGCTCAAGCAGTACAAAGTAAAAGGTATAGCCTTTTGTTCCGTACAACATCATCAGTGCTTCAATTTTTTCGTCCGACGATGAATCGGTATCATGAGGGAAGTAGTCGAGCCCCATTTTCTGTGGTCTTGCCATTTAAGGGCCTCCCTTCACCGTGTCGCCGTCAATCTTTCAGATATCGGCTTCACTTTTCCTACCTCCGGGGCTTTAAACTCGGGCCGCTGCACTGTTCCGGTATTTAGAAACTCCATGAGCAGATCATAATTAATTAAATTTGTAGTACCGGCTTTTATTGTTGGGATCTGTCCTGAGGCGCAGAGCTGGCGAATCAAATGCTTGCTGATCCCTATATTTTCTGCTTGGCAGCGTTCAAAGGTTTTTGAAATAGTTGCAATTTTAGTGAACATTCTTACGTCTCCTTTCTATTGAGCATTAATAACTCATCAAATATGGTGTCCATCGTTTTCTTGACACTCCTTCCAAATAAAAAAGAGCTCTAAAAGCTCTCTAAAGAATTACCGTAACGATATCAAATCGTCATAAGCGGTATCGTTGTTTTTTTCATACATTCCACCGGTTATTGCGTCAGCTATTCGCATGGCGTCTCTCGGTACAATGTCAGAATGATTATATCCTTTTGAGGTTCCGTTAGAATTTACTTTCTTTAATTTCTGCCGGTCCTTCCTGTTTTTACGTCCTTGTTTTGATAACACAAACACACCTCCACGCTCACCAAAGTTTTTTTAACTTCATAGCCTGTGTTCTTTCTTTTTTATTTTTCAGCCATTCCTTAGACAATCTCAAATAGTTCTTCTAGTCCTTTCCCATAGAAGTCGCAAAGACGTTTCGCTGTTTTGGGCGTGACTCCCGCCTTTCCATTCTCCATGCGGCAGTAGTTTGAGATATTGATTTTTAATTCGGTGCTCACATCGGACTGTGCTAATCCCCGCTCAATTCTAGCTATTTTGATGCTTTGGCTCTTCGCTCTTATCATGTTATTCGCCTCCTTTCCACTATCTGTGTAACGTTCATTTCTGTCGTTCCATGTATAGTGTAAAACATTTGTTCGTGGTTTGCAAGCATTATTTTTCACATTTTGCGTAATTAGTTAAAAATTTTTTCCGCTAATAGTGTTGACTTTGCTTTTCGTTTGTGCGATAATGAGACCATAAACACAGGAAAGGGTTGAAATATCATGAGTAAAGCGGTTAGAAAGCCAGAACTTGAAGAGTTCGGAAATAGACTGAGAGAACTGCGAGAGGCAAGAGGAAAAAGCCAAAAATGGGCAGCGAAGGAGTTAGACCTCAAACAATCCACCTTATCAAGTTATGAGGTGGGGGATCGGGAACCTTCCATAATTACATTGAACAAACTCGCCAAAAACTACGGCGTAACTGTGGACTACCTTACCGGAAATAACGAGTACAAGACAGGACTTCATGAGGATTTATTCAACAGTAAAATGATTAGCAGCATGATAATAGACAAGATTGTACGTCTTTCCGTTGAAGAAGACGAAAGTTTTCTCGAAACAGTGTTATGCGGAGATGGTTTTACTAAGCTGATGTCAGCATTAAGGAAGTATATGGACCTCTCCGACGAAAAGGCTCTAGAAATTAAAGATTGGCTGTACTCCACTAACCCAGGCATGAACGATAAAAATGATTTGTCTGCTAATGATTTTAAAAAGATAGTACTTAAGAAATTGCTAGATGAGGCGGTCAGAAAAATTCTTGATGAGCTTGATGAATTATACCACAAGGAACAAGAAATACTCAAAGAGTTTGGGCACATGGAAGATGAGGGGGGTGTAGAAGATGGCAAACATTCAGGAACGCAGGAATAAAAACGGAGAACTGATTTCATTTTCGATAAGGGTACACCGGGGCCGGGATTCACAGGGCAAGCAGCTGAAGCCCTTTTCTACCACCTTTGAAGTCCCGGAGGGGTGGACGGAAACGAGAGCCAGGAAAGAGGCCGAAAAACAGTCCATTATATTCGAGAAGCAATGCAAGGAAGGAACAGCGCCAGACAGCAAGCAGACATTCGGCGTATATGCTGAATACGTGATAGCCCTGAAAGAGAGGACTGGTGTAAAGCATAGCACTATTAAGCGGTACAAGAGTCTTTTGGTCCGGGTAAATCAGGGGATCGGGCATATCAAGATTGCAGATATCAGGCCGCAACATTTGAACAAACTATACGAAGAACTGGCCCAAGATAAGATCAATCTGAAAACGGGCGGGAAACTTTCAAATAAGACGATCATGGAGCATCACCGGTTTATTTCAACCGTCATGACGCAGGCAGAAAAGGAATTGCTGATTCCGTATAACCCGGCGCACAAGGCGACGCCTCCGAAACTCAAAAGGACAGAGGCCAACCACTTCCAGATAGACGAGGTGGAGAGAATTACAACATGCCTGGAGAGTGAGCCGTTGAAGTGGCGAACCATGACAACCCTCTTAATGCTCACCGGCTGCCGGCGTGGTGAACTGCTCGGCCTGAAATGGAGCAGTGTTGATTTCAAGAATAACCAGATCAAGATTGAAAACAATCTGCTCTATTCTGCCGAGAGGGGCATATACGAGGAAACCACCAAGACCGGAAAGACAAGACCGGTAAAGCTGCCTCAGGAGGCAATAACCCTTTTGAGCCAGTATAAGGCATGGTATGAGGAACAACGTAAATTAAATGGTGATCGTTGGCAGTCAGGGGAGAAGTGGAAGAACAGCAACTTTGTATTCGTTCAGGAGACAGGTGAACCAATGCACCCGGACAGCCTGACGGATTGGCTCGATAAGTTCTCAACAAGGCATGAACTACCGCACATCAACCCCCACGCTTTCAGACATACCTTTGCAAGTATCTTGATCTCAAAGGGAATCGACATAGTAACGGTATCAAAGACACTCGGACATGAGAAAGTATCGACTACAACGGATATTTACGCCGAACTGATGAAACAGGCAAGCGAAGAGGCCTCGGAGTGTATCGCCGATGTGATATTGAGAAAAACAAAACAGGCCGAAGAAGATCCGAAGGTAATCCAGTTACACCGCCGCAAGGTAATAAAAACACGGATCACGGATGCAACCTCAAGAAAAGCAAAATAACAACCAGGTAACGGGGAGGGTTTTTACCCTCTCTTTTTTTTGTGTTCCATTCCCGGCCCCTTCCTATCTGTTTACGGCGAAATTTTACGCTACGAGAATGCCTATTTTTATCAAAAATTTGGTCTGTGTTGAATTATAGTTGAATTATCGGCTGTTTTTGGCATGAAAAAAGGCTTCCAGAAAACTCTGAAAGCCTTGAAATTACTTGGTTGCGGGGCAAGGATTTGAACCTTGGACCTTTGGGTTATGAGCCCAACGAGCTACCAGCTGCTCCACCCCGCGTCATCTTTGCAGCTCACGCTGCTTACGGTAATATTAAATTGTGTTGGTGCCGGAGACCGGGATCGAACCGGTACGATCGGTAAAGATCGCAGGATTTTAAGTCCTGTGCGTCTGCCAATTCCGCCACTCCGGCACAGTTGGCTCCAAGGGTGGGGCTCGAACCCACAACCTATCGGTTAACAGCCGAGTGCT
>CAZVLC010000103.1:0-5636 GCA_964627885.1 uncultured Peptococcaceae bacterium | reverse complement strand
AACTAAGGCCTTACCGTACTTGTTAAAAATGTATAAAAATTATAAATATATTCTTTTATGCAAAGTGTACATGATTTGGTCCATATGTTATAATTTTAACAAGGGGAGGAGGCGAGTATTTGAAGACTCTCAAAATACCTGAAGCGACAATTCTAAGGCTATCAGTTTATTCGCGATTTGTTAATGAACTGGAGAAAAATGGGGTGACAATTGTCTCCTCCGAAGAAGTGGCTAAAGGTCTGAAGGGTTCGCCCGCTCAAGTACGCAAAGACTTGGCTTATTTTGGCGAGTTCGGTACTCGCGGAGTAGGATATAATGTCAAGGACTTAAATAACCAGCTGAAAAAAATATTGGGGTTAACCCACCAATGGAACGTTGTTATTGTGGGCGCCGGCAATTTAGGAACAGCTTTAATTCACCATAAAGCCTTTAAAGAGAGAGGTTTTGACATTCAGGCTATTTTTGATAACGACCCGCAGAAAGTCGGACAAAAAATGGGGGACTTACCTATTTATAATGTTGCCGAAATGTCAGAGTATGTTAAACAAGCGCAAGTGCAGATTGCGATAGTTGCCATTCCACCCGCGCACGCGCAAGAAACGGTGGATATACTTGTACAAGGAGGAATAAAGGCAATTTTAAATTTTGCTCCTTGTGTAATTTCCGTACCGCCACATGTAGAGTTGCGTAGTGTCGATCTGACAATGAATATGGAAATACTTACTTTTAATATTGAGTCTAACAAAAGAAAAAGTAATTATTGATGTTGACACAGGTCAGTAGAACAAAATTAGGGGAGGAAAAGATGATGGTCCTAACAGAAATTCAAAAGTTGCTGAAGGCAAGGGTCTATCTTGAGGTGAATCTGGAGAATCTGGAGATTAAAAGTGCTTGCGGATCCGATTTACTTAGTGACGTATTGGCTTTTACCAAAGAAAAAACTTTACTACTAACCGGATTAATTCATCCCCAAGTTTTACGGACAGTTGAAATGCTGGATTTAGTTGGTGTGGTTTTTGTGCGTGGGAAGGAACCTTCCCAGGAGATGATTGAGCTTGCCCGGGAAAAGGACATACCCCTTTTATCTACCGATTATCCCATGTATGAGGCTTGCGGAATTTTGTATAAAGCCGGTCTTCCCGGGAACAGCAGCATAGATTGTGGTGAATAGTGCCAGGCAGAATTCAGAATAGCGGAGGAAGAGCGGGATGAAATTAAAAACAATACTGGAGGACTTACCGGTAAATTCACTCCATGAGGAGAATTTTCATGATCAGATTGAATTTGCCGCAATCGAAATAAAAGGTTGTTACGTCGGGGATTTGTTAAGTAATGTGATGGCGCATGCGCAAACCGGTGATCTTTGGTTGACGGTCCAGACGCATCAAAATGTGGTGGCGATTGCGCAGTTGCTTAATTTGGGTGGAATCGTTTTTCTGGAGGGGCATTTGCCGCAGGAGGAGACAATTGCTAAGGCGAGAAGCGAAAAGATTCCTTTGTTTTGCACGAAGGAGAGTGCCTATGAATTTGCACGCCGTTTATACAAATTGGGATTGGAAAGAACAGTATGAAGAGCATACTAAGAGAATGGGCCCTGGATTTACATCTTCATACTTTGTTGTCTCCCTGCGCCGACAACGAGATGTTACCCTCCACCATAATCGGGCGCGCTAAGGAGCTTGGGATAGAGATCTTGGCTATTACTGACCATAACACAGTTGAAAATACTGCTCCATTTCTACAAAGGGGAGAGGAATTAGGCGTCAAGGTGTTCCCCGGCATGGAGTTGCAGACGAGAGAGGATATCCATTTGGTTTGCCTTTTTGAGCAGTTGGAAGAGGCCTACCGGTTGCAGGAAAAAGTATATCGGAAACTGCCCCCTCTACAGAACAAGCGGGAAGCACTGGGGGAACAGTGGTTGGTGGATAGTGACGATCAAATCAGAGGAGAATTGGATAGACTATTGCTTGTCGGGACAGATTTTACGCTGGAAGAGGCGGTAGAGTCTGTTCATTTATTAAATGGGCTCTGTATTGCTTCTCATCTGGATCGACAGGCTTTCAGTTTGTGGGGATACCTAGGCACAATTCCCACCGGGCTGACCTTAGATGGCGTGGAATTGACGCGCCATTTGCCGCGTAATCCGGCACAGCTGGACAAGATAAAAGAGGAAGGGTTTGATTATGTTGTTTCCTCAGACGCGCATTATCCGGCGGATCTTTCGACCCCGTGCTGTTTTGCGAACTTAAAGGAACCATCTTTGGCGGAATTAGCCCTGGCCTTAAAACATCAAAAGGGGCGGTATATCCGTACTTTACGGTGAGATAACGGAAGACACTTAATTGGCAATAGAGTTATAATATTATTGGTGATGACAGGTTCGGAAGAAAGGATGGGACAAACAAAAGAATGCGGGATATTTCTCTCCATATTTTGGACATCGTACAAAATTCTTTAGCGGCGGAAGCTCGTCGTGTCTGGATCACAGTTTTTGAGGATTCCGTAAAAGATCGCTTGACCGTGGTCATTAAGGATGACGGGAACGGGATGGATCAAGAGACAGTGCGTAAGGTAGTTGATCCTTTTTATACAACCAGGAAAACGCGGAAGGTTGGTTTAGGGTTGCCTTTGCTTCAGGCCAATACCGAAGCTTGTGAGGGCAATTTAAAAATAATCTCTGCTCCGGGGGAAGGAACAACGATCGAGGCAGTCTTTCGCTTAACCCATATTGACAGACCACCTCTCGGTGATATGGCGGCAACGTTAGTTTCGCTGTTTTCAGGTTCGCCGGATGTGGATTTTTTTTATTGTCATCAGTATAATGAAAAAAGTTTTCAGTGTAGTACATTGGAAATAAAGGAAGAATTAGGGGGCTTGGCGATAAATCACCCGGAAGTATTGGCTTGGCTCAAGGAATACTTGGAGGAGCAAGAAGCTGGGTTACGAATTATGTCTTAATAACTAAATTATTCTACCTTGTTTACAAACAAGGAGAATGGTAAACTTAAGTGGGATGTTTGCAATGTAATTATATTTTAGGGGGCGGGTATTAATGAAGGGCTATAGTGCACCGCGCAGTCCTTGGCTTTTACTGATTCTGTTAATTGTGGGAGGATTGTTAGGAAGCCTCTTGGGGACAGCTTTAGGAAGTCAGCTGCCATTGTTAAATCATGGTTTTCAACCAATTGGCTTTGCGCCGACAACTTTTGATTTATTAGTTGTCACTATTACCTTCGGTCTGACTTTGAAATTTAATGTGGCAAGCGCCCTCGGTTTTCTACTGGCTCTCTTTGTTTATTTTAAGCTTTAAAGATTTACTCTATTAAGTTGAGCAGAGGATGGAAACAATGGAACTTATTCTTGCGTCCAATTCACCGCGACGGGCTGACTTGCTACGTCAGATGGGCCTGGATTTTCAAATCGTGGTTAGTGGAATTGCCGAGGAGGGAGCCGTTCCTCCTTATGAGGAATGGGTGCAGCGTTTAGCTTGTTTGAAGGCTGAAGCGGCAGCAAAGGAGCTATCGGCAAGAAGCAGGCAGTCGGGAGCACTCGGTGGACAAGTAATCCTTGCGGCCGATACGATTGTGGTGAAGGAAAACCAACTGCTGGGCAAGCCGGCTGATGAACAGGAAGCGGTCCAAATGTTGCGTTTTTTATCCGGTGGTGGGCATGAGGTGATGACGGGCATTTGTGTGCTTAATCAGGGAACAAACGAAATTTGGCATGATGTGGAAAGAACCAAAGTACAATTTCGGGTTTTAACAGAGTTGGAGATTAGGGCTTATCTGGCCAGCGGGGAACCGCTGGATAAAGCCGGAGCTTATGGCATTCAAGGACTGGGGGGATTACTGGTCGAAAGGATTGAAGGTTGTTATTACAATGTGGTAGGACTCCCTTTGGTGAAAACCATGCAGCTTTTGCGGCGCTGTGGGATAGAGATTTTGGAAGATCGTAATCTATAATTTTTATGTATATGAGAAAGGGGAAGCAAAAGAATGTTATTAACAAAGGACATCGGCATTGATTTAGGAACTGCTAACACATTAGTATTTATTAAGGGAAAAGGAATTGTGATCAATGAGCCATCAGTTGTGGCTTTACACAGAGATTCAGGCTCGGTATTGGCTGTCGGCGATGAAGCAAAACAGATGATTGGTCGTACCCCAGGGAATATTGTGGCGATTCGTCCGATGAAAGATGGAGTTATTGCGGATTTTGAGGTAACCCATACCATGTTGCGTTATTTTATCCGTAAGGCGATGAGAAAGAGCCCCGGTTTCTTTAACCGGCCGCGGATCGTTATTTGCGTACCGGCGGGGGTTACCACGGTGGAAGAAAGGGCGGTCAAAGAAGCGGCGATTCAGGCTGGGGCGAAAGAGGCTTATTTAATTGAAGAACCGATGGCAGCTGCTATTGGGGTTGGTTTGCCGATTCAGGAACCGACCGGGAATATGATTGTTGATCTCGGAGGCGGCACAACCGATGTAGCGGTTATTTCTCTGGGCGGGATCGTGACCAGCCGCAGTATTCGGGTTGGCGGTGATGAACTGGATGAGGCCATTATTAACTATATTAAGCGTACTTACAGTTTGATGGTGGGGGAAAGGACTGCTGAGGAAATCAAAGTAAATATTGGGTACGCGATGAGAATTGAAGAGCATTTGCAGCAGTATCAGGTTAGGGGAAGAGATTTGGTTACCGGCCTACCGAAATTGATTACAGTTAATTCAGAAGAAATAATGGAGGCTATTTCCGAATCAGTTACTTCCATTATCGATACTATCAAAATATGTTTGGAAAAAACTCCGCCTGAATTAGCTGCCGATATTATGGACCGGGGCATTATGATGGCAGGTGGCGGCTCTTTATTGAAAGGGCTGGATAAATTAATCAGCCAACAGACAGGGATGCCGGTACACATTTCTGAAGAACCGCTGAGTGCGGTGGCGGTTGGGGCCGGAAGAACATTGGAGAATATTGAGGTATTAAAGAGGCTGACTGTTTCGAATAAACATGTAGGCTAGGTGAGTTGCATAGTGACCAGGAAAAAACGGATTTTGGTGGGGATATTACTGGCGGGAATCCTCTTCTTGACTTTAAGGGTCATGTTTCTTACCAGCTTGGAAAGAAACAAGGCATTTCCTTTGGAGATTGCGCTTCGGGAGATGCTTGCCCCTTTACAGAGGGGGATTACGTCAATTATTAACACCACGGGCAATTTTAAGGCTCATTTCGAGGATAATGAGCGCTTACGCCAGCAAAATGAGCGATTACAGCAGGAAATCAGCAGTTTAGCTGAGAAAGTGTTTTCCTTGCAGGAGCAGGAGCTGGAGAATGAGCGTCTACGTAAGCTTTTGGCCTATCAAGAGGAAAAATCTGGTAATTATAACTTGGAATTAGCCCACGTCATTGGACGAAATCCGACCAATTGGTACGAGATGATCATTTTAGATAAAGGTAAAAAGCACGGGGTCAGACCCGGCATGGTGGTAGTTAATCATGATGGCTTGATCGGGAGAGTTGTGCAGGTTTCCACAAATACTGCCCATGTTTTGCTGATTTTGGATCGAGAAGGAGCAGTAGGGGGAAGAATTTTTGAAAACAGGTATACCCCGGGGGGTGTGGTGGGAGGAGAT
>CAZVLC010000102.1:0-5640 GCA_964627885.1 uncultured Peptococcaceae bacterium | reverse complement strand
TTGACATTCCCAAACTGGTGCGTGAAACAGTGCAGGGAATTGGTTATACTCGAGCAAAATATGGTTTTGATGGTAGTACATGTGCCGTTTTGTCCGCAATCGACGAGCAATCTACTGATATTGCCCTGGGGGTAAACAAAGCGCTCGAGTATAAAAATGGGGAAATGACAGATGAAGCGATTGAGGCGATTGGGGCAGGCGATCAAGGAATGATGTTTGGTTATGCCACGAACGAAACTCCTGAGTATATGCCGCTGACAATTACTTTAGCGCATCAATTGGTACGCAGGCTCGCCCAGTTACGTAAAACCGGGGTTTTGTCTTTCCTGCGTCCGGACGGAAAGGCGCAGGTCACGGTGGAATATGACGACGGTAAACCGCTCAGGGTGGATACGATCGTTGTCTCGACGCAACATAGCCCGACGGTAAAAATAGATACTCTGCGGAAAGAAATTGTTGAGCAGGTAATCATGCCGGTAGTACCTGCCGGATTAATTGATCAGCAAACAAAATTCTTAATAAACCCCACGGGTAGATTTGTGATCGGTGGACCGATGGGCGATTCTGGGCTTACCGGCAGAAAGATTATTGTGGATACATATGGCGGGATGGCCCGGCACGGCGGAGGAGCCTTTTCCGGCAAGGATCCGACAAAGGTGGATCGTTCCGCTTCTTATGCGGCAAGACATGTGGCCAAGAATATTGTGGCGGCCGGTTTAGCGGATAAGTGCGAAATTCAATTGGCTTACGCGATTGGGGTGGCCAAGCCTGTTAGTATCATGGTTGATACTTTTGGGACGGGGAAGGTGGAAGAAGAAAAGATTGCCGAGGCCATTCCGCAGCTTTTTGATTTACGTCCCGCTGGGATAATTCAAGAGTTGAAATTAAGACGTCCTATTTACAAACAAACAGCCGCTTATGGGCATTTTGGCAGGCTCGATTTGGATCTTCCCTGGGAAAAGCTCGATCGGGTGGAGGATTTACGAAATTACTTTGGGGGGATTAACAGATAATGAGACCGGAGCAAAGAAAGCAAGCGCAATCAAACATGTTGGAGATGTCCGGTTCTATTGCTCTTGTTGTCATTATCTTAATAGGAGTCATATTTATAAAAATTTCCGGAAGTTCCGGACGGGTGATAGACACCAAGTACATGGAAATCGCTGAAGTAAAGTTGGTCGATAGTATTTTGGCGATAACAGGGGATTGCACGAAAAATAGCTTAGTTTATGATAGCCATAATTACGAGATAAACGGGAATATTCTTTCCTTAGAAATTAGTTTTAGTAAAGCGGAGGATTTTAGTAACGGGAATAGTTTCGAGATAGTGATTGAAGATGAGTCTTTAACAGAGGTAGACTTAGTTGTTTTGCAAGGGAAAAGTGCTGATGATCTAAAACATATTTGGGTAAGAGAAGAGACTAAATGAAGATGGACAAAAAAGGAGTAAATCATAATATATTTGTCATGGTGTACTCCTTTTTTGGTACGTCATTTTTAATTCGCCGAGCATGGCGATTTTTGCTTATATATAGTAAAATAAGATTAGCGTGCGTGAAGAAGGTGAATGACTATGGAAGTATATGCTCTGGTCGGGCCGAGCGGTACCGGGAAAAGTCATCAGGCCATGAATGTGGCCTATGATTACGGGATTGATACGGTCATCGATGATGGGCTTTTGATAAAAGATGGTTTTAAAGTTGCCGGCAAATCGGCAAAAAGGGAAGCTACGGCCTTGGGGGCGGTAAAACGGGCTATTTTTCTTGACCCCGAACACGCCCGGGAAATTCGGGAGCACCTGTTGCAATTAAACCCCCCGCGGGTGTTAATTCTTGGGACTTCTTTACGAATGGTGGTGCGGATTGCCGAAGCTTTGCACCTTGATAAGCCGGCGAAGGTTATTAAAATTGAAGAGATTGCCTCAGAGAGAGAAATAAAGCTGGCGAAGGAGTTGCGGGAAAATCACGGGATGCACGTTATTCCGGTTCCCACAATTGAGATTAAGAAGGATTTTCCGGGTTATTTGGTGGATCCTTTAAAATATTTTTTAAAGAAGAAAAATGACTCCCGACGGAAAATCGGTGAAAAATCCATTATCAGACCGAAATTCAGCATGATGGGGAAGCTTTTGATTTCGGAATATGCGGTTTCTCAGATCACCAATTACGTTGTTTTACCGCTATCGGGTGTTTCACAATTAAATCGGGTTGTGGTGAAAATGCAGGAGGATGGTGTGACGGTGCGTTTGGAAATAACGGCTCGTTACAATATTTATTTGCCCGACCTCGCCAAAGAGATTAGAAGGGAGCTGCATCAGCAGTTGGAGTATCTAACGGGGATGATCGTATACGGGGTGCATGTTATCTTTAAATCCATCGATTTTTAGTGGGGAGGAATAAATATGGAGAATCTCGAATATATGCAATGGCTGATGGACAAAGGGCATTTAGCGGTGCCTAACGCGCTCTTACAGAATATGCAAAGCCTGAATCTTTCCCCGGAAAATCTCGGTTATTTGTTCTTGGCTCTGTCTGCCGGTCAACAAAACAAGCCGGCAGAGGAACTAGCGCAGAACCCTTGGATTAAGTGGAGCCTTTCCGAAGGTTGGGCCAGATGGTTGTTGGCGGGAGAACAGAAGAAGATTTCTTTTTTGCCGCTTTGGAACAGGCTATATTACATCTGGGAGAAGCAAACCATTGATGCAAATGGGGATAAGACCGAATCTTATCAGCAGAAAGGCGAGTTTGATTACAATAAAATTCTGAAATGGCTGGATCAAGTAAGAGGAACGTTGTCCATTACTTTTCGAGAGAAGCAGGTGCTGCAGGAGTTTAATTTGCGTTACGGCTGGTCAACCGATTTTATCTTGATTTTTTTACAGCTGGTTTTTGAAAGAGGACATACTACCTTGCAGACATATCAGCCTATTGCCAAAAGAGTCTATGAAAACGGAATACATACGGTTGAAGAATTAATTTCCTTTATGAACGAGTTAGATTGGATTCAGTATAAGGTTTTAGAAGTGAAAAAGTGTGTGGGACAATATGGCGGCGTCACCAGGCCGCAAAGGGAAATGTACTTAAAATGGCAGAATCAGTGGAAATTTGGCCATGAAGTGATTATGCGCGCCGCGGAAGAAACGGTGCGGACGAATAGCCCCAGTTTCAAGTATATTGATCGTATTTTGGAGGATTGGTCGCACAAAGGGGTTAAAAACGTTTCGGATGCAATAAAAGCGCTGCAGGAACATGATCAGCAAAAGGAACATGACCGGAAAAAGGAACAGCTGCCGACTGAAAAAGGGGGCAGTTGGAGCAAAGCGGCACGACCACAAAAAAAACGCATTAATCATGCCGATAATCGTGACTGGGAAAAGATGCTGGGGATTGATTAATTGCGTAATAATCGCAGAATAATTGCAGAATATGAGTTTTGGGTAGGGGATAAAGATGGGTTTAACAGAACGGGCTTTAAAAAGACAAAAAAAAATCGCGGATTGGGAGAGCAGAATTGAGGCTTTACACCAGAAATATCCCCGTTTAGGAGAGATTTCACGCCTTTTCACCCGAATGGCTACGGAGATGGTGCTCCTTGGGATGGGAAAAGGGAAAATGGGGATGACCAGGGAGGAACTGTTGCAAGCCCAAGAAGCGCTGCAGACGGAAAAACAACAGTTGCTTGCGAAATATAAACTACCGAAGAATATTTACGATGTGTGGTGGGATTGTCCCAAGTGTCAGGATACCGGATTCAGCGGTATCGGGGAAAAATGCACCTGCCTGCGGCAAGAGGAGCAGCAGACGCGCCGACATTATAGCGGTTTAACGCCGGAGCAGCAGGAGCAGACCTTTAACTCTTTTTCTTTAAAGTGGTACGAAGATCAGGCCCGTTACCGGACGATTTTACAGCAATGCATTGAATTCGCCGAGAAAGTTAGCGTCGGAGAAAAGACGGAGAATCTATTTCTCTGTGGCACGATTGGCACCGGCAAAACGCATCTTTGCAGTGCGATTACTAACTATGTGTTACAGGCTGGATTAAGTGTGGTCTATTTAAAAGTGAGCACCATTTTAGATTTAATTCGTGAATATAAGTTTAACTTTGAGAAAAATGAGGCCATCACACCGCAACACTTGAAGGATTTGTATCAGGTGGATCTTCTCATTATTGACGATTTGGGCACAGAGGTCTCGACTGATTTTGTCCGTGAACAGTTGTTCAATCTGTTTGATGAGCGGATTAATTATCGGCGCCCTTGGGTAATCAGTACGAATTTACTACCCAATGAAATTGGGACAATTTATGAAGATCGCTTGAGTGACCGAATTTTGGGAACGTCACGGATTTTGAAATTTACCGGAACAAGTATCCGCCAGTTAAAGGCAATTACGGCAAATACAGCCGGAAATACCATCGACAAAAAGGAGTCAGTGTCTTGAAAAAACGTTTAGTCTTTTTTGGCTGTTTCTTCATGTTTTGTTGCGTGGCGGCAATGGCCTGCCACCAGAATAATTCCTCACCGCTACAGAAGGAGACGCCGCAGTCAAGCGAGAAGAGTAAAGCAAATGAGGAAGGGATTGAACACTATCTTAGTAAATTATGTTCCGAGCGGATGGAGGGACGGGAGGGAGGAAAAAAAGGCGAAGCGGAGGCTGCTCTTTATTTGGCCCACTTCTTGCAAGCAAATGGACTAAAACCGGCCGGGGATGATAATACATATTTTCAAGCTTTTACGATTAACGAATATGAACCGAAATTATCTGGGATGAGAATGGTCATGGAGCTGCGGGATTATGTCCGTAAAACCACCAGTGAAAATGTGTTAGGAATTCTGGAGGGAAAGTCACCGGAAATCGTTGTTTTAAGCGCGCACTATGATCATCTGGGCATAATTGGGAAGGAATGTTATCAGGGCGCCAACGATAATGCCTCCGGGGTTGCGGCCGTAATGGATATTGTGCAAAAGTGTGCGAAAGACAAACCTGGCTATACATTGCTGATTGCTTTTTGGGGTTCAGAGGAAAAGGGGTTATTAGGGTCAAACTATTTTTGTTTACATCCCACTGTTCCTTGGGGAAAGATCAAAGCGATAATTAATTTGGACACAATCGGCAACCTCAAGACTGATCATCAGCTCTTAGGGTGGCAGGATAAGGAAGACACTTTTGCCCGGGAAATAGCTGACGGGTTGGAAAAAGCCGGCTGGCAAATCAATTGGGAAGCGCGTGCGGAGCATAATAGTGATCATTGGGCTTTTGCCAAAAGGGGGATTCCCGGTTTTACTTTGTTATCACCCACATGGCTGATTAATAATCATACCTCCTTGGATACTCCGGTACGAGTTAATGTGCCTAATTTGCAAGCGTTAACTGATTCCTTGCGGTCAATTTTCCTTACGTTAATATGACCGGTGGAATAATGACGTTGTCTGCTGGTTCTTTTCTAAGGTGAGGCGTATATCTTTTAGATAATATGATGAGTTTTGGAGTGAAAAATGTCCATTCAAGAATTAGCAATTCTGGCGTTTTCGGCGTTACCCCTAACTGAATTAAGGGTGACGATTCCTCTGGCCATAACTTGGGGAATTGCTCCATGGCGGGCGTTGGTGGTGGCTGTCCTTGGTAATTTGCTCCCTGTCTT
>CAZVLC010000101.1:0-5675 GCA_964627885.1 uncultured Peptococcaceae bacterium | reverse complement strand
GGGTTGGCTCCATCATCTTTGTCTTCTTGCCCATTGTTCTAATATCTTCGATTACAGCTGATATATTATTAGGGGTAATCTTTCTCAAGGAGTTTGAAACGGCAGCAGTTACATCCGTACCTGTAGTGGGAGAAGAATATTATCGTGGAAAAAATAACATTAGTCGCTACCCATTATCAAGAAAATTTTACTGCCGCTGACAGCACTTATTATAGAACTTAACTATGCTTTGCTTTATCATCCTTGCGTTTCTGAACGCAGGATTTCTTTTTTACAACCGCTTGATAGCCCGAGAACTAAAATATAACGAGGCATAATTCTAATAGGTTAGGCAGGAATCACCAATTAATTGATAGAATTAATCTATGAATTAATTTTTGCGTTTAAGAGTATTGCTTAAGTTTACAAATTAAGACAAAGAGGTAGATGGATGAAAACGGGGCGGAAGCGAAGATTTTTAGGTATAATTATCATGTTGATTTTGGTAGCCGGCGTGGTTCTTTCGATCAGCGCATATGTAAAAAAGGTGGGCACCGGCAAGATTATTAAGGCCGATGAGGCTCCTTGTGCTGAGGCTGTTCTTATTCTTGGCGCACGCGTGTTTGCGAACGGGGACGTATCATTAATGTTAAAGGATCGATTGACTGTTGGGTATGAACTGTATGCAACGGGCAAAGTTGGTAAAATCCTGGTCAGTGGAGATCATGGGCAAAAGGAATATGATGAGGTTAATACTATGAAGGAATTCCTGAAGGAAAAAGGAGTTCCGGCTGAGGATATTTTTATGGACCATGCCGGGTTCAACACATATGACAGTATTTATCGGGCGAGAGATATTTTTCAGATCAAAAAAGTCATTATTGTTACCCAGGAATACCATTTAATGAGGGCTTTATTTATTGCCCGGGAACTGGGCATGGATGCCTATGGCGTTGTAGCAGATCAGCATGTTTATCACGGAGTGATGCTGAAGAACGAAATACGGGAAATTGCGGCAAGAAATAAGGACTTTTTTCTGTCCAAGTTTTTCCAACCCAAACCAAAGTACCTGGGCGATGTAATTCCGGTGACAGGCGATGGGAGAATTACCGATGATAAGTAGAGGGAGGGTGAGCGGCGATGAAGAGAATGGTTGTCGTGGCTGTTATGTTGGTTTCATTCACAGTATTGGCGACCGGTTGTGAGAGTATTGAAGGGGAGAAGGTAAGTAAAATTGGAACACAGATTGGGGAAACGGTCAGTAACTTTATTTCTGGGTTAGGGAAAGGGATTAAAAAAGAGACAAAGGCGGACGTGGTGGTAGAGATAGCGCAAGACGTGTTGAATCAAGGTTTATCGAAAACAAATGCGAAAGTGGAAGGAAAGGCTAATGAAGTTAAAAATCTTTCGGTCTACTTCATTTCCAATAATAATTTTCAGGGAGAGCTTCTTGCAAAAGCCTTAGACGAAGATGGGGCGGAGATTGGAAGAGCAGCTGTATCTGTGCAATTTGTCAAGGATGATGCCAAATATATTATTTTTGGTTTTCCGAAAGAAATGGAATTACCTCTTGTAAAAAAATATAGCATTGAGCTAAAATAGTAAACTTTGCGAGGCTAAGTGTGATAAAATACTTGCATTGAATGTAATATTACATAAGCTTCGTGCTTGACGGGAAGAGAGGTTTTTCGATGGAACAAGCTTTTGCAATGGTGAAAATTATTGCCTATACTCCTGAGCCGGAAAGGATTTCAGCTTCTGCTGCCGGCATTTCGACGACCAAAGGGACAGCTTTGGAGATCTTCGAAGGTAATGAGGATGTGCTCAAAGCTCAAAAGTTAATTCGTAATGTTTTACGGCTTGGGCATACGACCACGATCGAGCATGCCTGTTTTACGCTGGCTTTTGAGAATGTTTCGGCCTTTGTGGAACAGTTCATGATTGAATTCCGGTTAGCTTCTTTTACGGTAAAGTCAAGGCGTTATGTTGATTTCAGCCAGATGGGTTATTATCAACCCACCTTCAGGTTTGCACGGGAAGTTGCTCCGGCAGTAGCACAGAAAATCCAAAATTTATATAATGCTCATATAAATAAATTATTTTCCGAATATGATTATTTAGACGCCAACGGGATTCCGCGGGAAGATGCACGTTTCCTTTTGCCCTATTGTTATCGGAGTAATTTTTATTGCACGGTGAATGCCCGGGAATTGCACCATATTATTTATGCCATGTTGGAAGGCAGAGGCAGTAAGTATCCGGAGTTACAGAAAATCGGACAATCATTATGGAAGCAAGCTCGGGAAATTGCTCCGGCGATCTTTGAGACTATTTTGCCCGAAAGCCGTGATGACAAAGAGACGCTTTTACGAGAGGCATTAGCGGCTAATAGTGCGGACATGCTCACACTGAACCCGAGGGAGAATGCCGGTGAGTCTGGGCGCTGGGCGGATGCTTCCTGCGAGCTGTTGTTCTATCCGGAAAATCCCGAAAAGATTGTGGTCGCGTCTGCTTTAATGAAACATAGCTTGTGTTCCAGTACCAAGGCCATTCAGGCAGCAGAAGTCAGTCCGGATTTAGCGGATAAAGTGCTGGGCATTGTTTGCACAGATAACCGTAAACGCGAATTAGAGCAGGTTTCTTTTACTTTTCGAATCAATAATCTCACTTTGGCCGGGCTTACTCATCTCGTGCGCCACCGGATGCAGTCGGTCAATGTTCCCTCTTTTACGGAATTTGGTTGCAGTAAAGGTTTTGTTTTGCCCACTACAATTCGGGAGAAGCCGGAGCTTCTGGCACGATATCAGGCTGTTTTGGAGGAACATCAGCAAATTTTTGCGCAGTTTACCGAGGCCGGGGTGGTCAAGGAGGATTTGGTTTATTTGTATTTAAGCGGTAACCTGGTTGATGTAGTCACTACTATGAACGGAAGAGAGCTTTTCCATTTTCTCCGGTTGAGGACCTGCACCAGGGCCCAGTGGGAGATTCGGGCGATTGCGCGTGAGATGTTAAGTCAGTTGCGCACAATCTCTCCTGCCCTTTTTCGTAATTTCGGCCCGAGTTGCTATGTCTTAGGAAAGTGTCCGGAAGGAAAACTCTCGTGCGGACAACAGGAGAAAATGCGAGAGTTATTTGGGGAATACTCTAATTAACGGGCAGTATACATGAGGTAGTGTATTGAGTAGAATAAATAAGGCAGTTTCAGTGGGGAGGGAACCTTGATGAAAAAGATTGCTTTGTTAACCAGTGGCGGTGATGCGCCAGGGATGAATGCCGCGATCCGGGCAGTTGTTCGAACGGCGATATATTACGATGTTGAAGTGTTGGGCGTGCGGAGAGGGTATACCGGTTTAATTGAGAAGGATTTTTGCAAAATGACCCTAGGTTCGGTGGCGGATATTATTCAACGGGGCGGGACGGTTCTGCTTACGGCTCGTTGTGATGAGTTTTTAACGGACGAAGGACGGCAAAAGGCTTTGGCGAATTTGCGTGAGGAGGAAGTAGAAGGGGTTATTGCTATTGGCGGTGACGGGACTTTTCGCGGTGCGTTGGAGTTGGATAAGTTAGGGATGCCTACTATTTGTATTCCCGGCACTATCGATAATGATATTCCTTGTACTGCTGCAACGATCGGATACGATACGGTAGTGAATACAGTTGTTGACTCCATTAATAAAATCAGAGATACGGCGACGTCGCATGAACGGATTTTTGTGATTGAGGTGATGGGCCGCCACTCCGGTTTTATTGCCTTAGAAGCGGGCTTGGCCAGTGGGGCGGAATCGATTATTATCCCGGAGGTGCCGCTTAATGTTGATGCAGTAGTGAAAAATATTAAGAGAGGTAACCGCAGGGGAAAGAAGCACAGCATTATTGTTGTAGCCGAAGGAGCGGCCAATGCGGTGGAATTAACCAAGGAAATCAGCGAAAAATCCGGTTTGGAAACTCGTTTGACTATTCTTGGTTATATTCAACGGGGCGGAGCACCTAGTGCTCAAGATCGGGTGTTAGCAAGCCGGATGGGCGCAGAAGCGGTGAACTTAATCTTACGTGGTGAGCACAAAAAAATGTTGGCGCTGGACGGGGAGTGTATTCGGAATTTTGATATTGACTGGGTGATTAACCAGACCAAAGCCATCAATTTAGATGATTATCGTTTGGCGGGAATTCTCTCGATTTAAAAGGAAGTATAGGTGAAAATAGTGAAAGATTTTCTGGCGTTAGGCATTTCCTCAAAATACAGCGAAAAAATCACCGAAATGGGAATCAGGACCCCTACCGAAGTGCAGGCAGCCGCAATTCCGGCGATTCTGGCGGAACAGAATTTGCTTGTGCAGTCGCCTACGGGAACGGGGAAGACCTTAGCTTATCTTTTGCCGCTTTTGACCAGGCTTAATGAGGCCACGAAGGAATTAGAGGTTTTGGTATTAGTTCCTTCTCGGGAGTTAGCGTTTCAGGTTATGAGGGTTATTCAGTCCTTAGACGAAGCTCTGGGTGTAGCAGCACTTACCGGAGGGGCCAATGCGGAGCGGCAGGTGCAGTCTCTAAAAGAAAAACCAAAAATTGTGGTAGGAACACCAGGTCGCGTCTTGGAGCTTTTCGGGAAGAAAAAAATTAATGGACAGACCATTAAAACGATTGTGGTGGATGAAACGGATAAAATGCTCAGCACTGGTTTTATGGGTGATGTCTTAGCTATTTTTAAAAAAACGTTACGGTCACGGCAGGTTCTTTTTTTCTCAGCGACGATACCGCATCGCGTTATGGAGGAAACAAACGAATTAATTACTCCTCCGCCGGAATTTATCCTGATTGATCAAAGTGGGAGTGTTCCCGCACAAATCAGACATCTTTATTTTCGGTGCGAGAAAACAAGAAAATTGGTTACTTTAGAGAAAATATTACGGATCTATCAACCGCATAAAGCCATGCTGTTTATGGAACGGAATGAAGGAGTCGCTTTTTTGACGCAATACCTCAAGGAGAAAGGGCATGAGGTGGGTGGTTTACATAGTGATCTGCCGGAGGTTAAACGAAAAAATCTGCTGGCTGCTTTCCGGGAAGGGCGCCTCTCCTTGCTGGTTACCACGGATCTATTGGCTAGAGGAATGGATGTTGCTGATATTGATTATATTTTAAATTATGATTTGCCGCGAGACACTAAGCAGTATCTTCACCGGGTTGGTCGAACCGGGCGAGCCGGTAAAGAAGGAATAGCCGTTACCCTGGTTTCGGAACAGCAAAAGTTTCTTTTCTATAAAATCGGGCGAGATCTGAAGCTGCGTTTTGAGGAAATGGGTGTGGATGACCAAAAGATTTTCCCGGTGCAATATCGTAAGAAGGGAATACTTAATCCTCCCAAAAAGAAAGAATGAAAGCATGAAAGAGTGAAAAGGTGAATTAATGCAGACGTATTTGAAAAATATTTTGCTGATTTTTATGGGCTGGTTCTTTGTGATTTTTGGTATACTTGGTCTTTTTTTACCGTTTTTACAAGGAGTTTTGTTTTTACTGATTGGGCTTTATTTATTATCTTTAAAGTCTCCTTTAGCCAAAAGAGTATTGGGAAAAATCAGAAGAAGATTTCCAAGCCTTTCCGGTAAAATTGAGCATGCCCGTTGGTTGGTAGAAAGGAAACTAAGCACGAAAAAATAAAACTTACGAAGAATTACCGGCGACGAGAGATAGTTTTTGGT
>CAZVLC010000100.1:0-5686 GCA_964627885.1 uncultured Peptococcaceae bacterium | reverse complement strand
TTTTAATAATAGGAATAATCACGAATGCGACCAGTAAATATAAGGTGCTAGTCGCTAACAGCAAGATCATAAATAAAGCAAAAATTGTTTCCATTTTTTCACCTCGTGATGGTTTTTTCTCTTTACATACTTCTGTCCAATGTAGGGGAAAAATAAACCTAAACAGATTCAGGAGGTGATTTTTTTTGTTGCTTCAGTATTTTAAAAAATCAATTGGTTTTCTTATCCTCGCTTTTTTTTCTGTTACAATGCTGTTCCCTTGTCCGACCTGGGGAGTTGAACTTAATCTAACGGCTGAATCGGCCATCTTGTTAGATGCGCATAGTGGGAAAATTCTTTATGAAAAAAATCCGGACAAAGTCCTCTATCCTGCCAGTATGACGAAGTTGATGACGCTTGTTTTGGCGATGGAAGCTTTAGAAGCGGGAAGAGTGAAAATGGAAGATGTGGTAACAACCAGTGAGAATGCTGCTTCCTACCGCGGATCGCGGATATTCTTATCAGCCGGGGAGAAGCTGTCTTTTAAAGAGCTGCTATTAGGTGTAGCCTTAGCTTCCGGGAATGATGCGGCAGTTGCTGTGGCTGAACATGTTGCCGGTTCACATGAAGCGTTTGTCGAGCTGATGAACAAAAAAGCGGCTGAGATAGGCATGAAAAATACCCATTTTGCAAATTGTAATGGTCTGCATGATCCCGAACATTATACGACGGCGGCTGATTATGCGCTCTTAGGAAGATATGCCTTAAACTTCCCGCAGCTGTTAGAAATTTGCACGATTAAGCATTACCGGATCAGGGAAGACACGAGCCGACCATTTCAATATGATAATAAAAATAAATTACTCTGGTTTTATCCGGGGACGGATGGCTTTAAAACAGGGTGGACAGAGGATGCGGGATATTGTTTTGTCGGTACATGTCTCCGCAATAATTTAAGGTTGGTTTCGGTCGTGATGGGCGTACCTGTGGCCAAAAAACACTTTTCGGAAACCCAAATTCTCTATAATTATGGTTTTTCTCAATTTAGTTTTCGAGAGTATCACAAAGAAGATGAAGTAGTCGACGAAGTAAAAGTCGGTAAAGGGAAAACTGATCTGGTCAAAGTTGTACCCGAAAATAAAGTCGGGATTACCATACCCCGAGGAGAAGAAAAATCGTTGAGTACAGCAATGGAATTAGTGCCTATTGTTAATGCTCCGGTGCAGAAAGGGCAAATTCTGGGACACATTTCTATTTTACAAGATGGCAAAGTAATACAGCGGACAAATTTGGTGGCCGTGGAAGAGGTAAACAAGGGTTCATATTGGAAAATGGTCAAGAAGCTTTTTCGGGGTGTTTTACACTGCCGTTAAAAATAGTGATTGTTGTGCTACAGGGTACTGTGGTACAACAATCTTTTTTTCTCTTTGCAAAATTAATTTCCAGATTATAGGAGGAATTTATCATGATTTAGAGAATACTATTCTAAGTTAATATAGATAGGAGGAAACAAATATGTCCTTAATTCTGAACAGTAAGAAGAATACTCTAATTGTACATATTGAGGGAGATTTTGATCTGGTTTCAGCAAATGAATTCCGAGAAAAAATTGACCGTAGTATCGCGGAAACCATGAGCAGAAATCTAATTCTTGATTTGGAAAAGACCACTTTTATTGATAGTTCCGGACTGGGCGTAATTATGGGAAGATACCGGAAAATTAAAGCAAACAATGGGCAAATGGTCATCTATGGAGCGAAAGCTGGGATTAAGAAAATATTTGAGGTTTCCGGGATTTTATCGTTAATGCCGGTATGTAATACGGAAAAAGCAGCCTGGCAATTTATAGAAAATAAGACGATAAAGGGGGCATAAAAATGGATAAAATAGTCAATAATAAAATTAAATTAGAGTTTTCGAGTAAGGGAGAGAACGTGGCCCTTGCCAGGATTACTATTGCGGCACTTGTTTCTCAACTGGAATTAACTTTAAATGATCTGGAAGAAATCAAAGTAGCCGTATCAGAGGCTGTTTCGAACGCAGTTATTCATGGCTACGGGAATCAACCTGATGGAATAGTGACGGTCATTGGTATTCTGCAAGGGGAAAAATTGATTTTGGAAATAATTGATCAAGGAGTTGGGATACCGGATATTGAAAAGCCGATGGAACCTGCCTATTCATCTGACCCCGAAAGAACAGGATTGGGTTTTGTCTTTATGCAATCATTTATGGATGAAGTTAAAGTAGAATCGCAGGTTAATAATGGGACGAAGATAACCTTAACGAAACAGCTAAATACAGAAAATAAAAATATTGCAGTATCATAGAGGGATTACTTATGAATGTCAGATTATCGGAAATGAACTTACCCCGTTTTCCGCTTTTAAAAGATGAAGAAATGAATGAGTTATTAATAAAAGTGCAAACGGGTGATAGTGATGCCAGGGAAAAATTAATCAATTGTAATCTACGCCTCGTGTTTAATCTCGTGAAAAGATTTGCCAACAGAGGTTATGAGCTGGAGGATTTGTTCCAGATTGGAACCATAGGGCTGATTAAGGCAATTGATAAATTCAACATGTCCTATAATGTGAAGTTCTCTACTTATGCAGTGCCGATGATTATTGGGCAGATTAGACGGTTTTTACGGGATGATAATCCGGTGAAAGTAAGTCGTTCTTTAAAGGAAAATGCTTACCGTATTAACAAAACAAGAGATACTTTGACGAAGGAATTAGAGAGAGAGCCTACTTTACAAGAGATCGCCGAAAGGACCGAACTAAGCATGGAAGAAATTGTCGCCAGTTTAGAAGCTGTACAAACTCCTTCGTCAATTCATGATACTTTGTACCAGGACGATGGAGATCCCATCTACCTTATTGACCAGCTGAGTAATGAAAAAGAAGATAACTTGTGGTTTGAAAAATTAGCACTTCGGGAAGTTTTAAACAAATTAACTGAGAAGGAGAGGCAGATCATCTTAATTCGCTTTTTTGAAGATAAAACACAAATGGAGGTAGCGAAGATAGTAGGACTTTCACAAGTGCAGGTTTCCAGAATCGAAAGGCAAGCTCTTAAAAAGTTTAAAAGTTTACTTTAAGTGAAGGCATCGTTACAGGGTTTGAGACCCTGTTTATTTTTGGGGGTAAAGGTTAAGAATATAACGAGGAGAAAATTATAAAATGTATTTTCGCAGAATACTGGGAAACTTGAGGTGAGTGTGCTTGAACGAAGAGGATATTTGGCAAAAAATCCGACAACGGGAAGAGTTGATAGCCGAAAATGTATTACTAAAAGAGCAAGAATTGACTAAACTTCAGCAAGAATTACAGAAGGAACATCAAAAGGTTTTGTTTTGGGAGTCTAGAGCCAGCGGTGCTGAGAAGGAACAATTTAAGGATCTGCGTAAGGAAATTGAAAGGCAACAGAAGAGAATTGTGCTGCCACAGCAAATTATGTATCAAAGCACGGCATTACGATCAGCCCCACAGCCAACTTTAGTCAAGAATGTAATGATGGCTTTTTTGGTTGGCGGAACGATTTGTATGTTCGGACAGTTGATTATGAACCAGTTTTTGCAAGGAGGTTTAGGGAAAACCGAAGCGGGGGCCGCAACTTCAACCTTACTGGTTTTTTTGGGGGCGTTATTGACCGGACTTGGCTATTACGATGAAATTGGCAAAGTAGCCGGGGCTGGGTCGATCGTACCAATAACAGGATTTGCAAACTCTATCGTTTCTTCAGCAATGGAATTTAAAAGAGAAGGTTTTATCTACGGGGTGGGCGCACGCCTTTTTACCATAGCCGGACCGGTGCTAGTTTATGGCACATTGGTTTCCATGCTGGTGGGTTTAATCCATTATTTCTTTCGGTAATAATTATCGGTAATAAATAAAAATGAAATTGGTTTGTTTAGAGGAGGTGAGGCAAGAAATGGCCCAAAAGAAAATTGGGAAGCAAACTATTCAGTTCTCTTCTGTACCGGTGATTACGGCCGCGGCCGCTGTGGCAGGACCGATGGAAGGGAAGGGCCCTTTAGGGGAACAGTATGATCTGGTTTGCGAGGATACATTGCTCGGCGAGAAAACATGGGAAAATGCCGAACAAAAAATGATGCAGTATTCGATGGAATTAGCCTTGGAAAAAAGGGGACTGCTGTCCGGTGATTTGGATTTTTATCTTGCCGGTGACCTCTTGAACCAGATTATCAGTGCCAATTATACGGCGAGATTTCTCAATGCCCCTTTTTTGGGCTTATATGGCGCTTGTTCCACTATGGCGGAAGGATTATGCTTAGCCGGAATACTATTGGAGGGAGGCTTTGGCGAACGAATCGGGGTATCTGCCAGCAGCCATCACGATACGGCTGAGCGGCAGTTTCGTTATCCTACGGAATTAGGGACACAACGTCCGATGACTGCGCAATGGACGGTGACCGGCAGTGGTTCTTGTGTAGTGGAACGGCTAGGTACAGGGATTAAATTGACCCATGCCACAGTTGGAAAAATTAAAGATATGGGGATTAGTGATAGTAACGATATGGGAACGGCCATGGCTCCGGCGGCAATGGACACAATTAAAACACATTTGGAGGATTTGGGGCGTAAGGTTGAAGATTATGACTTAATTATTACCGGCGACCTGGGTATTCATGGAAATATTTTGTTGAAAGAGCTAATGAAAAAAGAAGGATATTCTGCGGAACGGATTAGTGATTGCGGCATTCTGGTCTATGATCCTAATCAGGATACGCATTCCGGCGGTAGTGGCTGTGGTTGTTCAGCAATAGTGCTGACCGCTCATTTACTGGAACATTTGCTGAAAGGGGACTACCAGCGTATTTTTTTTGTGGGGACAGGGGCTTTGATGAGTTCGTTAAGTGTTTTTCAAGGTGAGTCTATTCCTTCTATTGCCCATGGTGTTGTCTTGGAGTCGAGTGAAAGGAAGTGAGAATGGTAGATGGAGATGCTGCTAAAAGCGTTCGTGTTAGGCGGTCTCATTTGTGTGGTTGGACAACTTTTAATGGATTTGACACCTTTTAACATTACGCCCGGCCATATTTTGGTCGGGTATGTAACAAGCGGTGCGGTTTTAAGTGCGCTTGGCATTTATCAGCCCTTAGTTGATTGGGGTGGAGCAGGCGCTAGCGTACCATTGTCCGGTTTTGGCCATTCTTTGGCGCAGGGAGCGATTAAAGGAGTGGAAAGTAAGGGCCTGTTGGGGGCGATTGGCGGTGGACTTGAAGTTACAGCGGTTGGTGTTGCGGCGGCAATTGTCTTTGGTTTGGTAGCGGCAACATTTTTTCAACCCAAAGCATAAATAACAAAGGGAAAAACACTTTATACAAAAAAATAGTAGAAAAATATCAACATATGAAAGAAGATTTCTAGAGAAAGTGTAGAGGATAAATAAACATGAACATTAGAAAAAAAGTGATCTTGGTTACTGACGGAGATCAAATTGCCCAGCAAGCGGTGGAAGAGGCAACACGCCAAATCGGTGGACGTTGTATTTCGGCTTCTGCCGGAAACCCGACCATACTTACCGGAGCACAAACAGTAAAATTAATTCAAAGCACTCCTTATGACCCAGTAGTAGTAATGGTTGATGATCGTGGATCAACCGAAAAAGGGAAAGGAGAAAGCGTTCTGGAATATGTGGTGAAGCATCCTGATTTAGAAGTAATCGGGGTTGTTGCGGTGGC
>CAZVLC010000099.1:0-5782 GCA_964627885.1 uncultured Peptococcaceae bacterium | reverse complement strand
AAAAGCTTTCCGTTTTTACCGATCAAATAAATGCTGGACTCCGTAATCCCAGACAACTCCTCGGCGATCATGTTGTAATCGAGAGTCTGTCCTGCTGACTTCTGCAACAATTGATGCAAAACCCGCGTTTTTTCTAACAACAACTGCATTTCCACCATAAATTCCTCCTATTGGCAATTAATTTTATTGGTTGTTGTTAGTAGTATTTCCATCATTTAGTAATTTATACTTCAGTTGTATTATTTCGTATAAATAATTGTTCTCCTTTTTGCATGCCTTTCTTTTTAACCGTTCCGGCCGGTAACTCCAAAACTTGATAAGCACCCTGCACCAAGGGCGAGATCCTCCCCGGAGCCATCTCCGGCAAAATCTCGATAACCAGCCCCTCTTCATCTAAGAAAAGTACATCAATCGCAAAAGACATCAGAAAGGTATGCACTTGCCGGCAGGGGACTAACAGGAGACCTTCCCCCTCTTTTAATTCTTTCCTAAATAACAAGCCTCTTAAACGGCAGAAAAAATTAGCGGCAAGATAAACTTGCCCGCCGATAATCTCCTCGTTTCTCCATATTTGCACAAACACGCCCTACATCCCCCCTGCTGCAAAAGTCTTCATAATACTAATCAGCGCCGGACCCAATAAAACAATAAAAATAGTAGGGAAGATAAACAAAACCAGCGGAATCAGCATTTTGACCGGTGCCTTCATGGCCTTTTCCTCGACCCGCTGCCGTTTCTTCTGCCGAATCTGACTGGCCTGGGTGCGGATGACCTTACTAATGGAAACCCCCAACTGGTCGGCCTGAATCATCGACCCCACAAAGGTGAGTAAGTCTTCCACACCGGTACGTTCTCCGAGATCTTTCAACGCCTGGCGACGAGATTTCCCCATCTGGATCTCTTTTAAGGTTTTTCGTAATTCATCACATAATTCGCCCCCGGATTTATCCACCACCCGGGAAAGTGCCGCGTCAAATCCCAAACCGGCATCAACACTTACCGTCAACAAATCTAATACTTCCGGGAGCTCTTTCTGAATCGCTTCCTGTCTTTTTCTAATCCGTGCTGTCAGGTAATACTTCCCCGCCACTAAGCCGGTTAATCCTCCCATGACAATAAATAATAACTGAATTAGCAGTCCTTTGTGCAGGAAAGAAGCTAAACCCCATCCCCCCAAGATCAGTAAAACAGTTAACGAGAATTGGAGAGTCTGGAATTCTTGGGCCTGCAAATTGCCGGGATTACCGGCAAACTGGAGCATTTGTTGTAATTTATCGCGGTTTTTAGCCGGCAAAAATCGAGCGACCGTTTGTGAAACCATCACTACCAGCGGTTTAATCACTCTCTCGGTAAAAGGTAAACTAAGTTCATCTTCCTCCCCATGCTGAATAGACTGACTCCGCACTATTTTCTGTAAACGAGCTAAAAAAACCATCCTGCTCCGCAACTTGCTATGCAAAAAGGCTAATGCCACTGCTGTTGAAAAGAAAAATGAACTTATTACTACTTCCACCATCGCTTTTTCCCTCACTTCCGAGCTAAAAATCAATCGCGGTTACCTTCTTAATCAGCAACACCCCGATGAGCTCTGAAAAACCCGAACCTAAGAGCATCGCAAGCCCCAACGGAGAATGGAATAAAGGATCTAAATAAGCCGGATTAATGAGCAGCATAAACGCAATCAGAAACAAAGGAATCAAACCGATTACTATCCCGGAAATCCTTCCCTGTGCTGTTAATGTTTTAATCTCGCCTTGAATTCGGATGCGGTCTCGAATCGTCTGCGAGATATTATCCATGATTTCGGCCAGGTTTCCGCCAATTTGCCGTTGAATCAGCACGGCGGTAACAATTAAATTCAGATCCTCGCTGGAAATTCGCTGCCCCATATTGTTTAAAGCATCTTCCATGGTTGTTCCCAAATTTACTTCGCGAAAAGTTCTGGCAAATTCCTTACTGAGCGGATTAGGCATTTCTCTGCTTACCAGTTCAACCGCCTGCATAAAACTATAGCCGGCCCGTAAGGAACTGGAAATAATCGAAAGAGCATCCACTAATTGCAGATTAAATTTTTTTAGTTTATTCGCCTGCGCCCTCTTTACTAATAAAGGTGGTAAAGCTGCTCCCATAATACTTATCAGGATGCCAACCCCGCCCCGTCCGGTCAGCAAAGTAACACAGACCCCGGGGAGCAAACATGACAAAAACCAAATTAAAAGAAACTCTTCCCCGCGCAGCGGAATATCCGCCTGCAACATTTTCTCCTCCAGCGGCTTGATAATCCCTTTTTTCTCCAAAGCATTCCCGGTGGCCGAAAGAAGTTTTTTCAAGCCGGAAGGATTTTTCCGCCGATGATCTCCTGCCCCGGGCTCATCCATCCGCGACTCTTGATTCCCCAGTTTCTGTAAGTCTAACATTCGCCTTTGGATGCTATTTTTCCGTTTCCGCCATAATTCGTTAATACTAATGAGCCCTAAGAATACAGCTAAAAATGCTCCAACACTAATTGTGGTAATACCCATCCCCTCAGCCTCCTCCCTGAATATTCGGAGAGCGATACTAAAAATTGTTCAAAAAAATATCATTAGGAAGATGCACGCCGACTGCGGCCATTTTATCCATAAATTGCGGTCGCACTCCTGTTGCCCGAAAATTACCCTTGACCCGGTTATGCTCATCTAACCCGGTGCTTTCATAGACGAAGATGTCCTGCAAGGTCACCGTATCGCCTTCCATCCCCAGAATCTCGGTAAGGTAGGTGATTTTACGGCTGCCGTCCCGTAAACGGGCTTGCTGAACAACCAAATCAAAAGCGGAGGCCATTTGTTCGCGAATGGCTTTGATCGGTAACTCCATGCCGGCCATCATTACCATCGTTTCCAAGCGAGAAAGAATATCCCGTGGGGAATTAGCATGCCCGGTGGTCAGGGAACCATCATGCCCGGTATTCATCGCTTGCAACATATCTAAGGCTTCACCGGCCCGAACTTCCCCGACGATAATCCTTTCAGGGCGCATTCTTAACGCATTCCGCACTAAATCGCGGATGGTAATTGCGCCCTTCCCTTCAATATTCGCCGGTCTGCTCTCCAAAGTAATCACGTGCTCTTGGTTCAACTGTAATTCTGCGGCATCTTCAAGTGTTACAATCCGCTCATTAGCGGGTATAAAGGAAGAAAGCACGTTGAGAGTACTTGTCTTCCCACTACCAGTCCCTCCGGAAATAATAATGTTTAATCTGGCTTTAACGCAAGCCTCCAAAAAAGATGCCATTTGCGGCGTTAAAGTCCCAAACCTGATTAAATCTTGAATCGTTAAAGGATCCCGGGAAAACTTCCGAATGGTAATCACAGGTCCAATCAGGGAAAGTGGGGGAATAATGGCATTAACCCGTGAACCGTCAGGTAAACGGGCATCAACCATCGGCATAGATTCGTCAATTCTTCGCCCTATCGGGGCAACAATTTTATCGATAATATGTAATACGTGCTCCTCATCGCGGAAAACAACACCGGTTTTTTCTAATTTACCTTTGCGTTCTACAAAAACCTGATAGGGGCCATTAACCATGATTTCGGATACTTCCGGATCGCGAATCAACGGTTCAATTGGTCCGTACCCAACTACCTCATCCATAATCTCCGTAACAATTTTCTGCCGCTCGAGCCTAGGCAGCTCCGTAGCTTCCCGATGGACGATACTGTTAATTAGCTCTTCCACCCTGGTGCTAAGCTGCTCTTCTTGTACCGCCGATGTCCCTTGTTCTTCCGCCAGCTCATTATCAAGGGTTTCAATTACTTCTTTATGAACCTTTTGTTTAAATTCCCGGTAAGGATCCCCTGAATTAACCGGCTTTTTCTGCTCATTCCCGAGCACGCTTTCTTTGCCTTCTTTTCCTTTTTCTAAGCGTTGTAATAAAGACATTTTTTTCACCTCTATTTAAAGAAACGGCCAAAAATCTTTTTATCACGTTTCGCTTTTAAAGCCTTTTGCCCGCCTTTATCCTTCATCACAAGATCGATCACATTTTGCAGCGCGATACTCGACTTCGCTAGGGGATTAGAAATGACAAAAGGGATTCCTTCGTTCAGAGCGGGAACAACTATCCGCCCCTCACTGGGAACTTGGGCCATTACTAAAAAATCAAGCGTTGCTTCGGCATCAGTAATGGTAATACCCATATCATCAGAAGCCCTATTTAGAATCAGCTTCAATTTTTCCCGATGGTTAAGCGAAGTGAGCAGTTCTAGACTGAGCTTGACGTTCTTAATGGTTGCCAGGTCCATGCCTAAAATCAGCAGAATCTGGTTCGAAAGATCCAAGGCAGTAAGATTAACCTCATTAAAAAGCGGCGGCGTATCAATAATAATGTAGTCATACTCAATTCTGAGCAATTTAATAATCTCTTCGACATGTTTAGGCGTAATTAACTCGGCATATTCGGGGCGCCCCGGTGCCGCTAGAATTTTCACCCCGGAAGTATGCTCCGTCAGGTTACTTTCAATTAATTCCAGGTCAAGATTCTCCCCCTCCTGAACGAGCTCCGAAATAGTTCTGCGGGGATAAAGATTCAAAAAAATACAAACATCGCCAAACTGTAAATCGAGATCAAGCAACACAACTTTCTTTTTCTTTTTGGCCAGCAAGACGGCTAAGTTAACGGCGGTGGTGGTTTTGCCAACACCACCCTTCGTCCCGAATACCGTCACGACCTCACATTTTTCCGGCTCTTCTTTTTCGTCAAGCTGATTCTGTTTCTTGTACTCCATTTGATAGACACTTTTGACCGTATTAATCAGCTCATCATTATTAAATGGTTTAACCAAATAAGAGCGTGCCCCCGACATCATTGCCTTCCGTAAATATTCCTGTTCACCCTGTACGCTGATAACCACAACAGAACAGCCGGGCACGCTTAACGTGATTTTTTCCGTAGCCGCCAGTCCATCCAGTTTTGGCATATTAATATCCATTAACACAATGTCCGGCTGCAATTCCTTGCACTTCTGCACGGCATCTACCCCGTCATGCGCATCCCCCACCACAATTAAGTCTTGGTCGAAGGAAAGCATCCGCCGAATATTTAAACGTGTATCTTCATTATCATCAGCAATTAAAATGCGGATTTTCCCTGCTTTGTCCATTTATCTGTTCCTCCTTCTACCGCTTCTAAAGTAAATCAGCCTGTTTTAACGGAGAAGCCGCTACAATGCCATCATCAACCGGAGAACGGAGCATTAAACGAGTGGTTCCTTGTTGATTTGCTAAAAAGAGCGATTGTGCTTCCTCAACAGTTACCGCCAACGTTACCGTTGCTTTTTCCTGTTGACTGCTTTGCTTATTGATATCGCTGCCCTTCGGGTCAAGCCTTTTCCCTACCGCCAGAACTTGAATATCCTGTAAAACAAGCAGCGAATAAATCGTTTCTTCCCCTGCCCCATCAAGCATCGATATCACCGACATCACATCAACCCGATCACCCGGTTGCAGTAAATTGGCCACCCCGCTAACTTCATCAACCGGGATACTAACGGCCCTCTTTCCTTGTGGTATCATGTAAGCTAATCCATTCTTGAAATCGTTTTGGGACACCACCTTACTTTGCAACAATTGCTCTCCTTCCAATAAAGGCATGGTGGCAATAGTACCAATACCTTGTTCTATTTCTCGTACAGCCTGAGCATGAGCCGATCCTAACGGCACTTTTTTCAGGGCAAGCATTTCCGGTGTAATCATTGTCTTCGCCGGGATATTGCGTGTAACAACCACTACCGTTTCTGTC
>CAZVLC010000098.1:0-5825 GCA_964627885.1 uncultured Peptococcaceae bacterium | reverse complement strand
GATTTTCCGTTGATACGCTGCCATCCTCCAGTAGTTGTTTTAGTTCCTTTATTCAATTCCACATGTAACGGAAAATTTCTATTCGTGTTAGTAATAGGACATACCATCGCCATATTCGTGAATTGATTATATGTGTTATTACTAACAACTAGTGCCGATCTTTTCCCGCTTTGTTCATGCCCTGCTTGAGGGGTAAATTCTAAAAATATAATATCTCCTTGTTTCGGTATATATTTCATTAAAACACCTCTTTACCTTCCGGGTTTCCTATATCCCATTCACTACACTTATAATCTCCTTTGCATTCAACAATCCTTTCTTGCAAAGTCTTATGTTTTTTCACAGGAACAATTATTAAATTGCCATCTTGAACTTTTATCTCTACTGAATCATTTTCATTAAGCTCAACCATTTCAAGAATAGGCTTCGGAATCCTTATCGCCCGACTATTTCCCCATTTTTGGACTGTAGCATACATCGACATCACCTCTGCTTAAAGTATATACAAAGTATCTACAATTGTCAATCGTTTGTTGCTGAACGTTAGTGTCATTTTTTTCTGCCGAAGCGGCGCAAAATAATTCCTTTAAACTGTTCCGCTTCTTCCATTTTCAATACAATGGCCAGTAAGCCGAATACAGCTACCCCTGCCGTAACACTGCCACCAACTTGGAATATCTGCCCGGTTTTTGTGCCCGTATCTACTACCGCTGCCAGCAAATTTGCTGTTTCGAAGGATGCGAACCCCATTAACAAGGAAATCCCCAGCGTAAGAGCAAAAGATTGAAAGATTCTTCGTCCATCAATGGCTCCGACTTTTAAGCGGAAAATATAGAGCAGGATTAACATATTAAAAATTCCGGCTAGGGAATAAGCTAAAGCTAACCCCCCATGTCCCATCGGTTTAATCAGTAAAAAGTTCAGCGCGATATTCACCAAAATAGTAACTATCCCCACGGCAACCGGTGTTTTGGTATCCTGCAGCGCATAAAAAACCCGGTTTAACAACTGCAAAACCGCATAGGCAAAAAGCCCGAAGCAATAAAATAGCAGGGCATAAGCCGTCGCACTAGTATCCTCAGCCGTAAATTGTCCCTGTTGAAAGAGTAACCGAACAATCGGTACCTTTAAAACAATTAAGCCAATCGCTGAGGGTATCGTGATAAAGATTATCGTCCTGATGCCCAGCGACATGGTCTTTTTAAACTGTTCCCTTTCCTGACGAGCCGCCTGTGCAGTGAGAGTAGGAAATACCGCCACCGCAATCGCGATCGCAAAAACACCAATCGGTAACTGCATGATTCTTTGCGCCGCCCGCAAAGCAGAAATCATCCCCTGAGGTAAACTCGAACCTAAATACTGATTCACAAAAAGATTAAAATGAGTTACCGACAAGCCGATTAAGACCGGAATTATCAAAGCGCCGATTTTTTGGACCCCGGGATGTTTCAAATCAATCACCGGCAGGTAACGCAACCCAACCTTTCTTAAGGCCGGAAGCTGGATGGCGAAATTTAACACGGCACCCGCCACTACCCCAATCGCAAAACTGATTATCCCCAATTCCGGACCAAAATAATGAAACAACAACAGGCCAACCAAAATAATTCCCAGATTATAGAACACTGACCCTAACGCGGGAGCCAAAAACCGTTGGTATGAATTCAGTATCCCCATCGAAATTCCGTTTAAAGCCATAAAGAAAGTCTGGAGAAACATGATCCTCGTCATTGTCACGGTGAGGGCTTGGTTCTCCGGACTAAACCCGGGGACAAGCAAACGAACCAACGTCGGCGTAAAGATCATCCCCAAGGTAATCCCGCCTACCATCAGAATAATAACCAGATTAAAAATCGTGCTGGCCACCCGCCAACCTTCCTTTTCCTGATCTTTCGCGAGATAGCCCGAGAAAACAGGAATAAAGGCTGAGCTTAAGGCCCCACCTACCAGGAGATAATATAAAAAATCCGGAATAGAAAAAGCCGCGTTATAGGCATCAGTCAAATTATTTTGCCCAAAATAGGCGTAGATGACCATATCCCGCACATAACCCAAGATGCGCGAAAGAACCATGGCCACCATGATAATCCCTGCTGCTTTAGCAACTTTAGTCCCTGTAGACGACATCTGTACACCTTCTCAATTATTCCTTCGCTACATTATTCTATCGAAAGTGCCATCCTTTGTCTATCAAATATTCGATTACCTCTTTTCCCGCGGAAACAGCCTGTCCCGTCTCTGCCCAAAACGTCTCAAACAAGGTCGGTCCAGCATACAGCGTGATTTGCTCCATCTTATAGGCCACAATAAAAAGGCCTAAGAGCATTAGGCCAAACATAAAAAAAGTAAGTAACACAAATTGCCCCCGATCTGATTGCATCGGCAACTTCACCTTTCACCAAGATTATTGATTAGCGCATTTTTAAGACACCGGCAAGCACATCGGCCATTAATTTAGCGGACTCCAAAGCCTCTTCTTCTTTATTCAAATCACTACCAAATTCCAGGAGCAAAGCACGAGTATGTAAATTTTGATTATACCGCCTATCCTTAAATAAGCGGACACATTTGATTAAACCGGGATAAAGCTCATTAGCTTTCTTTTCGAGCTTCTGCGCAAAAACTAAATTTTGTTGATAACGGGGATGTTCGGTCCCTACTACGATCATCACCTTGGCGCAATTCTTTCCCTGGATTTTCACCAATGTATCCTCTCTGGAACTTAACCCCGCATCGCGATGAATATCCAGAACCACCTGGAGCTTAGGGTATTCCTGTAAAAAATTTTTGACTGTCTGGAGCGAATTAAGATATGATTTGGTGAAATCCGGATAATCATGAATTACATCACTATAAATGGTTTTGATAGCATGTTTGCTTTCCAAGGCTTTCGCTATCATATTGCTCACTGCCGCGACCCCGCCGTTTTTCCCTTCCAGTTTGGAGGCCTTCTGGCTCGGTTTATAGGATTCAGCATTGTGCGTAGTATAAATTAACACCATGGGATCACCATTAATTTGTACCGGTGGAAATTCATCCTCCGGGGTAATAATCCATTCCTCTAATTCTTTTTCCAACTCAGGCAAAAAATAGTCCTCTTCCCCTCCTTCTTCCTCCTTGATGGAAAAAACCGGGGTAGTGGAAGAAAGATTCAACTCTTCGCAAAGCAGCACATATGTATCACCACTATCGACTCCGGTCAAGGCACGGATTCCCCGAGCGATCAAGTTTCCCCAAGTATCGGCGATATTTCCGTCTCTTGCTGCTCCGACCTGAAGCCCGGCCAACCCTTCATTAAGAATAATGCGGGGATCACCACTTAACCCTCCCGCACAAGCAAACGCCAACCGCAAAAAGCTCGTACGCAACGGAAATATAAGTAGTAAGGCTGCCAAAAAAAGGGCACAAGAAAAAAGAAAAAATTTATTAACATTAAAATAGTAAAGCTTGACCCTTCTTAATCTGTATTCGAAAAACATACTCCCCATCCTTTCCCATAATTTTTTTATATGTGATAGGGAGTATGTTTAGAACCTTATCTTATTTCGGTAGGGACAAAAGCATCAACCAAACCAATAATTAATGAAGCCAATAAAGCGCCAAATAGATTTACACTAATTGAACCGGGCACAATATACTGAGCTAAATAGATTACTATCGCTGCACTGATAAAACCAATCAACCCCCGGGAACGTGGGGTAACATTTTTCCCTAGTAGTTTTTCGACTACCCACCCCAAAAAAGCGATGACAACTGCAGCAATAATAGCACCGGTAAATCCATTTACAGATAAACCGGGCACCAACCAACTGACTACTAATAAAACAAGAGCGGATACCAGAAAACGAACGATAATTCCTAACAACATGTTCACCTTCCTTTCCTTTATATCCATATACTACGCTAATTCAAAAATATTTATACAAAAATAAACGAAAAATTTTCATCCTTAAGTAATCTTTCCTTGCCTTTTCCAAATAACAATGGTACAATTTAATTTGTGAATTCTTTGCCCGAAATTTGTCTTGCAGGGAAACACTTGAAGGAGGTGAGCTTTACATTGGCTAACATTAAATCAGCGTTAAAAAGAGCACAGATAGCCCGCATTCGTATGACAAAGAATGCTGCCTATAAATCAATGATTAAGACTGCTATTCGCAGTTTCGAAACAGCCCTCCAGGCTGGTGAACTGGAAAATGCAAAAGAAAAGTTGCTCAAAGTAACCCGTATTGTGGATAAGCTTGCCGGCAAAGGTGTTATCCCCAAAAATACGGCTGCCCGTAAAAAATCACGTTTATCTCGTAAGCTGAATCAGACAGCCAGCTAAAAACAAAATTCATCAAGCAAACATATTTAACCCTTGACATTCAGTCAAGGGTTTTTTCGTGATTTGATTGATGGAACTGCATTGTTGTTTTATGAATGAGCCGTCAGGGCAAAAACTAACCTTTCCAAAGTCAGATCCGGCTTTAATCCGGTCTTAATTCCCAAATCCGACGCCAGGATTAACTCCAAGCTTTTTTCTAACTGCCCGTAAGAAAATTTGCGCGCCTGGCGAAGTATTTTTCCGGTAACAAAGGAGTGTAATTTATATTCCACAGAAATCTCCTTTTCCGATAAACCCTTCTGGGCAGCTTCTTTAACCTGTAAAAGCAACCTGAATTGACGGGCAATCATGTATAAAATCCGGGCAGGAGGCTCCCCGTTTGTAAGTAAATTACGCAACTCATTAAGAGCTTCTTCTCCTTTCCCCAACCCTATCCCATCCACTAAATTAAACACATTTCCTTCACTTGATACTATCGCGATTTTTTTTACGTCTGCTAGGGTAATCGTATTTGCGTTTCCGGTAAACAGGGCCACCTTTTCCAACTCATTATGGAGATTGCGCAACAGATTTCCGCAGTTAATCATGATATATTCCAGCGCCTGCGACTCGAGCTTTTTCCCCATCCCCTTGGCTTCCAAAACAAGCCACTTACTTAAATCTGCCCCCTGCAGCGGCCCTATTTCACAGGCCTGACCCGCGGCCACAATCGCCTTATAAAGCTTAGTTGTTTTTTTGACCTTCCCTTTTTGCCAAAAGACAAGACAGGTAGAAAGAGAAGGCTTCTCCAGATATTGCATCAATACTTTGTTTTCGTCCTTGTCGAACTCTCGGGTCTTTTCTTCAGCCTTTTCTTGCGCTTCCTCGTGATCTTCTTCCTTATTCTCCGCAGCTGTTTCTACCTCACCGTTTTCTTTATTATTGCGGGTACGCAAGGCCGGAAAATCCTTAACAATAACCAGTCTCTTCTCCGCAAAGACCGGTAACGTATTCGCCAAATCCGTCAAATTCGCGGGCGAACATTTTTCTCCCTCTACCTCATCAAGATTAAAAGCAGCCATCCCTGCGGTCAGAATCTCTTCCTTGAAAACAGCGAGCACTTTTTCCTGAAGATATTCCTCGTCTCCGTAAAGCAAATAGACAGGCGCAATAACCTTCCGCTTTAAGCTGTTGATAATGCTTTCATATTGCATAAAAAACCTCACTCCTATCGGTAAAAAATGCGCGATGAGCGGCGCTCTGCAAACAGGTTCTTTTTCCTTCTGGAGCGATACAACTGCCAGATACGCCACAAAATCTGGAAGAGATAAATCCCGGCTATTGCAAAAAGGAAATACTCGAAATACGGACGAGAGGGTAACGTAAGGGAATTAGCGGCAATTAAATTAACCGAGCCTACTTGTTCTCCATCGATATAATAGTCCATTCTTCCACTAACCTGACCCTTCTCTACCTGTTTGTCCAGGTGTTGCAGAACAACATGCGACTCCACCTTTTT
>CAZVLC010000097.1:0-5837 GCA_964627885.1 uncultured Peptococcaceae bacterium | reverse complement strand
TTCCTTCTGATAATCCTCTTCCGTGGCCGGTTTTGCGGCTGGGACATACTGCCTTATTACATCATCCCCTCTTAACTCTACCCCTAAAGCAAATAATTTTGCTGCCACTGCGGGCAAAAAGCGGTCTGCTACTTTTTCATGGACGAGCAAAGTTTCCGCCGCATTGCAAACCCCCGGGCGTTGCGTTTTCGCATTGATAATGATTGCTTCCGCCATCTGTAAATCTGCTTCGCTATCCACATAAATGTGACAGTTGCCTATCCCCGTTTCGATCACCGGTACAGTGGCATTTTTTACCACAGATTGAATTAAACCCGCACCGCCTCTCGGAATAAGCACATCCAAGTATTCATTCATCTGCATCATTTGGGTAGCTGTTTCCCGGCTGGTGTCTTCAATTAATTGCATACAACCTTTAGGTAAACCAGCCTCCTCCGCCGCTTCTGCCATGGCTTCGCTAATAGCAATGTTGGAATACAAGGCATCCGAGCCACCCCTTAAGATCACCGCATTCCCGGCCTTAAGGCATAATCCGGCCGCATCGGCGGTCACATTAGGACGTGCTTCATATATAATCCCTATAACCCCAAGCGGTACCCGCATGCGTCCTATCTCAATGTCCTGAGCGCCCTTCCACATGCTTTCCACCTGACCGACCGGATCAGGCAAAGCAACAAGCGCTCGCAGGCCGTCTGCCATATCTTGAATACGAGCGGCGGTCAAGTTTAAACGATCTAATAAAGCTTTTCCTGTCCCTTTCGCTTCAGCAGCCGCCATATCGATTTCATTAGCCGCCAGTATCTTTTCTTGATTTTTCTCTAAGGCTATCGCCATCTGCAAAAGGGCCTGATTTTTGTTTTCCGTAGACACTGTACCTAGCAGGAAAGCGGCCTCTTTCGCTAGTTCCCCTTTCCTTCGCAATTCTTCATTCAACATTCCTTTTTACCCCCTAACGATGATCATTGAACGTCTCTTTTTTAGCGTTTCAACGTAAAATTATCGCGATGGATTACCTCATCAAAATCCTTATAGCCCAAAATCTCCGTAATCTCCTTACTTTGACAGCCCATGATTTTCCTGATTTCGGCAGAATCGTAATTGACAATACCTCGCCCAATTTCGCCATGCGCCCCCTTGATGCCAATAACACACCCACGCTCAAAATCGCCCTCCACAAAAGTGACCCCACTTGGCAGCAAACTTTTACCCTTTTCCAATAGAGCTTTTTCCGCTCCCTCATCTACTGATACGAAACCGCTGGCTTTGGAAGCAAAACCGATCCAAGCCTTCCGGGAATTCAGACGATGATCGCACGGTAAAAAAAGTGTACCCGGATTTTCGCCCATGATAATATCCTTTAGCACACCTTTTCGTGACCCATTCGCCACAATCATCGGAATGCCCGAAGTAGAAACAATTCTCGCCGCCTGAATTTTAGTCATCATGCCGCCGCTGCCCAACGCTGAACCGGGCTTTCCGGCCAAAGCAATGATCTCCGGCGATAATTCCTCCACTACCTTAATCAATTGGGCCGAGCGTTCTTGATGGGGGTCAGCCGTATATAAGCCATCAATGTCCGATAGAATTACTAATAAATCAGCATCAACCAGACCGGCTACCAACGCGGCCAGCGTATCATTATCACCAAATTTGATTTCTTCAAAAGCAACCGTGTCATTTTCATTGATGATCGGGACAACGCCCATCCTTAAAAGTGTTAATAATGTATTCCGCGCGTTTAAATATCTTTCACGCTGGGTAATATCCTCACGAGTCAGTAAAACCTGCGCCACGATTTCCCCATATTCACTAAACAGTTTTTCATACATTTGCATGAGAATTCCTTGCCCAATAGCCGCTAAAGCCTGTTTTTCGGGAATATTCTTCGGTTTTCCCTTAAGTCCCAGCTTACCGATCCCAGCACCAACCGCCCCGGAAGTAACCAGGATCACCTCAATATCTCGATGCCTTAAGTCAGCTAATTCCCGCACCAAATACTCTAATTGCCCTAAATTTAGTTTTCCCGTGGTATGGGTTAAAGTGCTCGTGCCAACCTTAATCACGAGTCGCTTAACACTGTATTCTTTTTCCATGATTTATCCCCTATCTGATCCCCTAATTTGCCGGTAGCTATTATCTCTGCTTCGACTGTATTTATCACTTAGACTCAATTTTTACTTTTGTTCCATCAATTATTTGTTCTAATAAACTAATAATCACCTTATCGTTCTCTTTTATTCCTGAAATAATTTCCAGCAAATCTTCGCTAGCCAAGCCACATTCTACTTCCTTCGTCTTGGCCACGCCGTCATCAAAAACAAGGACTACACTCTTGCCATCTACCTGCACAACTGCCTGCGAAGGCACAGTTAACACTTGAGGCTTATGCGCAAAAATAAACTCAACATCTACAGGCAAACCGGGAAGTAATTCTTCCGTATCCTCCAGCGCAGTAATCTTCACCTTTACCATCTCGGGTTCTTTCGCAGCATTCTGCTCACCAGTCGCCGCTATCACTGCCTCCGCTTCCACCGGCAAATCCGTCGTGGCAAGCAGACTGGCCCGCCCTTTAAACACCTTTTCCGGGTATTTCTCCGCATAAATATTTACTGCCATACCATTTTGCACGGGTAAGGCATCTTCTGCCGGTAATACCACAATAACCTCCGGTAAGTCGTTGTTTCCTATCGTAAAATAGGTCTCCCCTTGGCGAACGGTTTGACCACTACGCACGTTCATATTGATAATTGTCCCTTCCAGCGGGCTGGTTACTACCGTCGCCGTTAGTTTATCCCTTGCCGCTTCCACGGCTATACGTCCTCGGTTCACCGCATCCTGTAACGCATTCAAATTAATCGCTAAAACCCGGTTTTCCCATTGGATTGCATCCGCTCGCGCATTTTCCAAATCATCATAATTTACAGTTCCTAACTGATAAAGCTCTTCTAACCTTTCCAGGCTATTCCGAGCATCATCTCGTTTTTCCATTAAAAAAACTTTATCACTCACCGCTTGCAAATAATCATTTTCCAAAACGGCTAAATTGTTCTCAAGCTTTCCCAGTTCAGCTAAGACTTCGCTATTGTCCATCAATAAAATTACTTCCCCAAGCATCACCTTGGAGCCTTCGGCTTTCCTGATTTCCCGGACAATCGCAGTAGCCTCCGCCTGAACAGTTTGTATTTCTTTACTTTCCATAACGCCGGAGGTGCGGAGCGCCCTGGTAAGATCCTGCTTCTTCGCCTCAGCGACGCTGACAGAGTAAACCGGCTCATCTTCCTGATCCTGTTGTTGAGCCCAGATATTATAGCCTAAGGTTGAGAGAGCAGCTACAAAGATAATGGCTATAAAGAGCATGATCCATTTTTTACCGCCTATATTTACCTTCAAAGAACTCCCTCCACTCATCGATCAATTATTAATATAATCATAATCTATTTATCGTATTAATTCATCTCTTTTTTAGCCTATAATAGGTATAATATACTTGTCACTAATTATTATATAATTACCAAGTAAAAAAGAAAACAAAATTATGATTAATTAAATGAAAATCAAATTAAATAGAGAGGCAGGAAATTTTATGGCATTTGTGACACTACCGCAACTAATTGAGGACTTAAACTTAGAAATCCTTTATCCGGGAGATTCGGAACAAAGTGAGCAGGTTACCATTAATACCAGTAATATCAATAGACCGGGTTTACAATTCGCCAATTATTTTAAGGATTTTGCGGATGAAACAGCCACACGCCTGCAAGTCATCGGCTACCTGGAAATGGCCTATTTGCACGATATAAACGCGAAAGCCCTCAAAACAAGACTAAATAAATATTTTAGCCATCCACTCCCCTGTGTGGTGCTCTGTCGTAATTTAATTCCTTGCCAGGAAATGATCGAAGCCAGTCAAAAATATAAAAGGGCACTACTAAGAACTGAACTGATCACAACTGAATTTATCAGTCTTGCCGTAAATTATCTGGATGATCAACTAGCCCCGCGTTTAGAACAACATGCTGTTTTAGTTAATGTATATGGATTAGGGGTTCTCTTGGTCGGTGAATCCGGGATCGGAAAAAGTGAAACTGCTTTGGAACTAATTAAGCGCGGTCATCGTCTAATAAGTGATGATGTGGTTAGAATTAAAAAAGTGGCCAGAACCCGCCTGATCGGTGAATCGCCTGAAAGAATCCGCTATTTTATGGAGATTCGCGGTATTGGCATCATTAATGTAAGTGAAATGTACGGAGTCGGCGCAATTATGAATGCCACCTCCATTGACCTGGTCGTACAGCTTGAGCCATGGGAAAAAGGAAGCTATTGTGAACGGCTGGGGCTGGATGAACAATTTATGGATATCCTCGGGGTAAACATTCATAAAATCACTATTCCCGTGAAACCGGGACGTAATCTAGCAATTATCGTGGAAGCGGCGGCCAGGGATTTTCGTTTGAAAAAAATGGGTTACAATGCCGCGGAGGAATTGACAAAAATGCTTGCGGCAGAGCAAAAATGATTGGTATTCACTATCCACAAAAAGTATGTTATAATTATAAATTGGTATAATGTATTTTCTGTATTATTGAAGTAAATTTAAAATTCCGGAGGAAAATAAACATGAATTTTCAAGACCTTTCATATTTACCTTTAGATTTAATCATGATCCCGGCCCAAATCATCTTATCTGTAGTAGCTCTTTACTTTTTTGTGCTCGGAATGTCAGGGCTTTTTCAATTGCGTTCGCCCAATACATATACACCGCAAAAGAAATTTGCCTTAATTGTACCGGCACACAATGAAGAAGTGGTAATCGGAGCGCTCGTGGATAATTTAAAATCGTTAGACTACCCCCAAGAACTTTACGATGTTTTCGTTGTTTCCGATAATTCTACCGATAACACCGCTAATGTCGCAAGAAGCCATGGCGCCATTGTTTTTGAACGTGCTAACGCCGAGAAAAAAGGAAAAGGATATGCGTTGGAATGGTTTTTCCGTAAGATGTTCCAGATGCCCAAAAAATACGATGCTATCGCGGTTTTTGATGCTGATAATCTTGTTGATGCTCAATTTTTAAGACATATGAATAACCGCCTCTGTGACGGTGCGAAAATAGTACAAGGATACGTTGATGCAAAAAACCCGCTGGACACATGGGTCACCGCCTCCTTTGCCATGTCTTTCTGGGTAGCAAACCGGATGCTGCAGCTGGCCAGATTTAATCTTGGACTTTCTAATTACTTAGCAGGTACTGGTTTTGCCATCTCCGTAGATGTCTTAAGAAAAACCGGCTGGGGAGCAACCTCTTTGACCGAGGATCTGGAGTTTAGTCTCAAAGCCTTGCTGCAAGGACATAAAACTACCTATGCATATGAAGCAATCGTCTATGATGAAAAACCGCTCACCTTTAAACAGGCCTGGAATCAGAGAAAACGTTGGGCACTTGGTCACGTAGAGCTTTTCCGTACATATAGCTGGGAATTTATTAAAGAAGCCTTCCGCAAAAAGGATATTGTTCTGTTTGATGCAGCTGTTCTGGCCTTGCAACCACTTTTGGTCATCTTCATGGGCATTTTTACAATTATGGGCTTTGTCGATGCTTGCATCTTAAATATCTATACATCCGTTTTTAAATTTATCTGGCCGCCCCTCTTATGGGAATTGGTCAGTACCCTGCAAATAATCTATCCGTTCCTGGTTATCTGGATGGATAATCACCCGCGGCAGGCTATCAAATGGAGCATTTTCCACTATCTGTTTTTCGTCTACAGTTGGATCCCCATCGTCTTTCTTAGCTTCTTCGGTAAGACAAGAGTTTCCTGGTCTCACACCTTACATAC
>CAZVLC010000096.1:0-5961 GCA_964627885.1 uncultured Peptococcaceae bacterium | reverse complement strand
CCCGGAGAACCCCTAACTTAATCCCGGTCTTTTGCATAATACTATCCTTGACATGATGATAAACCGGATTTTGTTCATTCAGACCCGTCTTTTTCTCTAAAAAAGACAAACCGCCCTGGGTTAGTTTCGCAATTAATTCTGTCTGCTTATTTAAACCCCGATTAAGTTTGGTATTTATTGATTCCACTACTTGGTCTCTATGCTCAACCTGTGTACGAAAATAATCCTTGATATTAAAATCAAATGCGAAAGCATTATTAGATAAACACGGCAACAGCAAAGATAATATCGTTGTTAACGCAATATCTTTCTTTTTATTAAACACTATCATGAAACTTCTGATGTCTCCTTTGAAATATTGTGTGTATAATATATAATATTCTCAATGTTACTAAATTTAATTTACTATTAGTTCTTGATTATGTCAAATTTCTATAAGGTACAAAGCTTAGTCTTAAAGAGTTCTTTAGAGAAATTTAAATTTTTTCTTGTGGATAAATTAATTTTTGTTGATAACTATGTCTATTTTTGGTACTATATTAATGACACGGTCTTAAAATTAATTAGTTTATCCACAAATTGTGGATAAACTTGTGTATAAAATGTGGTAAACCGCTGCATTAACCGTGTATAATTTTATCTTTTTTAATGTTATGGATAGTTTAAATACTGCCAGAACCTTAATCTGGTCTTTTTTTTGTAATATCTTAATTTCAGGAGGTTTTTTCATGACAAAAGATCTTCAAGCTGATACTTGGCAATTGATTCTGTCTGAATTGGAAAAAAATTTATCTAAACCAAGCTTTGATACCTGGTTTAAATCCACAAATCTTCTTGCTATTGAAGAAAACAAACTGGTAATTGTCGTACCCAATGAATTTGCAAAGGATTGGCTCCAAAAAAAATATTACGATTTAATTCAGAATAAGGCTTCAATAGTCTTAAATAAACCGATTCATTCTTTAATATTTCTCACGGCAGAAGAAGAAAAAAATTATTTGCCGGAAAAAAATAGTAACAATCATAAATTTTCTAATAATAAACAAGAAGTGAATAACTTAAACATCTCTTTAAATAATCAGGAGGATTACGGATTAAGTACTCTTAATCCTAAATATATTTTCGAAACATTTATCGTCGGAAATGGCAATCGTTTTGCCCATGCCGCTTCTTTAGCTGTGGCCGAAGCCATTGCTAAAGCCTATAATCCGCTATTTATTTATGGAGGGGTTGGTTTAGGTAAAACCCATCTAATGCATGCGATTGGCCATTATGTTTTACAAAATCAGAAAAACTGCCGCGTGATGTATGTCAGTTCCGAAAAATTTACCAACGAACTGATTAATGCAATTAAAGATGATAAAACAGTAAAATTTCGTAATAAATATCGTAATATTGATGTACTTTTAATTGATGATATTCAATTTTTGGCGGGAAAAGAAGCAACCCAAGAGGAATTTTTCCATACATTTAATGCGCTACATGAAGCCAATAAACAAATAGTCATCTCCAGTGACCGTCCTCCTAAAGATATTCCTACCTTAGAAGATCGATTAAGATCCCGTTTTGAATGGGGTTTGATCACTGATATTCAGCCTCCTGATTTAGAAACACGTATTGCAATACTTCGTAAAAAATCGGATCAAGAACACATTAAAATCCCAGATGATATTATTTATTACATAGCTAATAAGATTCAATCAAATATTCGTGAACTGGAAGGAGCCCTTATTCGGGTGATTGCTTATTCCTCACTTAGCAACAGAGATATTTCCATGGATTTATGCATTGAAGCTCTAAAAGACATAATTCCATCCTCACAGCCAAAAATAATTTCCGTAAATTTAATTAAAAATATTGTAGCCGAATATTACAATTTAAAACTCGACGAATTTAAAGCAAAAAAAAGAACCAGAAATATTGCTTTTCCAAGACAAATTGCCATGTATCTATGCCGTGAATTAACTGATCTATCTCTTCCCAAAATAGGAGAAGAATTTGGCGGCAGAGATCATACCACTGTAATTCATGCCTGTGATAAAATTTCTTTATGTATCAAAGAAAATTATGAACTGGAAGCAACAGTAAAATCCATGATTGAAAAAATAAAGAATGATAAATAAGAGGATTTACGATAAAATATGTTGAAAAACGTCAATGTGGATATATTTATGTATATTTTGCGTTTTTCCTGTGAATAACTTTTTTTCATGTTTTTTAACCTGCTTTATGTGGACAGACCATCATAGTTGTCCACATTTTATTAAATAGCATAAGGCTTACTAAATACTCCATAAAATCAGGTTTTACACTTTTCCACAAGTACTATTACTATTACTACTGATTTTTTGATAAAAAATAGTGGAGGGATTATTTTATGAAAATAACTGCAACAAAAGAAAATCTTTTATTCGGAGTTTCGGCAGTTCAAAAAGCTGTTAATACAAAAAATACACTTCCCATTTTAACTTGTATAAAATTAGAGGCCCAAGGAGAAAATCTTTATTTTACAGCAACAGATCTAGAAGTTGGGATTCAATGCAAAATGCCGGCTGATGTAATTGAAGAAGGGGTTACTGTTGTTCCGGCCAGGTATTTTACAGAGATTGTGCGCAAATTACCGGATTCGGTAATTACTTTAGAATTAGTTCAGGATAACGAATTAATAATTCGCTATGAAAACTCCGAATTAAATTTAAAAACGATGTTGGCCGAGGAATTTCCTAAGTTACCGGTGGTAGAAGGAGAACATAAATTAGCTATTGAGGCTGCCAAGTTAAAACAAATGATTAAACAAATTGTTTTTGCATGCAGTACTGATGATAGCAGACCGCTTTTTACGGGAGTGCTTTGTGAAATAGAAAATAACGAAATAAGGATGATCAGTACTGATACACATCGTTTAGCGCTTAAAAAAGAATATCTGCAGAATAAACAAAAAAATAATTTTAGTTTTATTGTTCCGGCAAAAATTTTTGCGGAGATTGCTCGCTTAATGCAGGATGATGAAGAGTTTTGCCAGATGAATATCTCCAAAAATTTAGCTACTTTTGTTATTGCCAATATCCAGATAGTGTGTCGGCTATTTGATGGACAATTTCCCAATTATCAACAGGTAATTCCTGCGCAGTATACTTTAAAGGTTAAAACAAATACGAAAGCTTTACAGGAAGCAGTTGAAAGAATTTCCTTATTTTCTTTGAATAACAGCAGTAACACCATTCATCTCAAGATCGAAAAAAATAATTTAAAATTGTTTTCCCAATCTGAATTAGGGCAAGGATATGAACAAATTAAGATTGAAGATGAAGGGGATCCGGTAGAGATCGCTTTTAATTATCGTTATTTGCTGGATGTTTTCCGTGTTATTGATGATGAAGAATTAACTATTGAATTTACCGGACCTTTAAGTCCCGGAATAATTAGGCCTCTGCAGAGTGATAATTTTATTTACCTCGTTTTACCGGTAAGATGCTAATAAAAAATAGGAGGGTTAAACCCTTTGTATCTTGAAAAATTTAGTCTAAATAATTATCGTAATTATGAGAGCCTTAGTAAAAATTTTTCAGCCCAGATTAATCTTTTAACAGGGGCAAATGCACAAGGCAAAACTAACTTACTAGAGGCTATTTATTATCTGGCTATCGGTAAAGCATATCGCTCAGTACGAGATCCCCAGCTTATGAAATGGGAACAACCGTTTTTTCGAATTAACGGTGAGATCATCAATAAGATGGGGCAATGTAGTATTGACGTTTTTTTTCGAGCAGAGCCTTTAACAAAGGAAATTAAAATAAATGGACTTAAATCTCGTAAAATGGCCGACTTTTTAGGAAATTTAACCGCAGTACTTTTTGCACCTGAAGATTTGAATATTGTCAAAGGTTCACCGCTGGAAAGACGCCGGTTATTAGATAATGATATTTCGCAGGTTAGTCCGGGATATTATGCACACTTACAACAATACCAAAAAATTTTAAACCAACGAAATCATTTGCTGAAAAGAATGGCTGGTCGAGAAAAGGCCTTGGATGAACTGGAAGTATGGAATAGCCAGTTTTTAAAGTTGAGTGAGCAAATTATCGAAAAACGTCTGCAGGTTTTGGAAAAGCTAACACCATTAACCAGGTTAATGCAGCGTAAACTAACGGAGGGAAAGGAAAATTTAGAGTTTAAGTATCTTTTTAATCGACAGCATGAATTAAAAATAGGTAATCCTATAAAAGAAATATTATTGCGTGAAATGGAAAAAACAAAAAAAGAAGAATTAATACGCGGTATCACCTTATGGGGACCGCATCGGGATGATTTATTGCTCACTTTGAACAATTTAAACCTGAAATTATTTGGTTCACAAGGGCAGCATCGTTCAGCGGTATTAGCAATTAAATTAGCAGAATTAGAGTTTTTTAAAGGAGAATCAGGTGAATATCCGTTATTATTATTAGATGATGTACTTTCTGAGTTAGATCAAGAGAGAAGAGAGCAGTTAATCAGAATTATTCAGGATAAAGCAATTCAATGTTTTATTACAACAACAGAAGATGTCTCATTTTTATGGAAAAATAAAAGTAGTATAGCTAGTTATTTTGTTGAAAGAGGAACATTAAGATAGTATCTTAAAGAAGGGAGAAAAATATGTTTTTACATCTCGGTAGCGATGTATCAGTATTACAAAAGGATATTATCGGTATTTTCGATTTTAAATTAATTAATAAAAGCAGAATAACTAAAGAATTTATTGAAGTAGCTGCCAGCGAGCAACTAATTAAGAAGGAGGCCTATAAGCTAAAAGCAAAGAGTATTATCTTAACTACTGATAAGATTTATTTCTCGCCCATTTCCACAGAGACATTACAAAAAAGGGTAACGGATAATGGGCATTTATTGAATGAATAAGTTTTGATTAAGGCGAGAGGTGAAGAACTTGAACGAATCGAAGGAATACAATGCCAGTCAAATTCAAGTTTTAGAAGGACTTGAAGCAGTAAGAAAACGTCCCGGAATGTATATCGGTAGTACAGGCTCCCGCGGCTTGCATCATTTAGTTTATGAAATTGTTGATAACAGTATTGATGAAGCTATGGCGGGATTCTGTGATAAAATTGAAGTTGATATTTTGGAGGATAATAGTGTTTCGGTGTCCGATAACGGGCGCGGTATACCGGTAGATATTCAGTCTCAAATCAAAAAATCAGCGGTAGAAGTTGTTTTAACTGTTCTTCATGCCGGCGGGAAATTCGGCGGGGATGGATATAAGGTCTCCGGTGGGTTACATGGCGTGGGAGCATCTGTGGTTAATGCCTTATCCGAATGGTTGATCGTAGAGGTAAAACGTGATGGCAAGATCTATCAACAAAAATACGAACGGGGAAAAGCTGTCACCGCCTTAAAAGAAATTGGTACAACCGCTGAGTCGGGCACAAAAATTACTTTTAAGCCGGACACCCTTATTTTTGATGAAACGGAATATAGTTTAGAAACATTAAGCTATCGTTTAAGGGAGTTATCTTTTTTAAATAAAGGATTAAAAATAATCCTAAAAGATCATCGTACTGGGGAAGAACTCACTTTACATCATGAGGGTGGAATTATAGATTTTGTCAAATATTTAAATAAAAATAAGGATTGTTTGCATAATCAGCCTATTTATCTGTACACCGAAAAGGATGGGACGCAATTTGAAATCGCTTTGCAGTATAACGATGGATATGCGGAAAATCTCTTCTCTTTTGCCAATAATATTCACACGACCGAAGGGGGAACTCATGAAGCCGGCTTTAAGGCGGCTATGACACGGGTAATTAACGATTATGCAAGGAAAATTAATGTTTTAAAAGAAGGTAATGCTAATTTATCCGGTGATGACGTAAGAGAAGGGTTAACTTCGGTAATATCGGTAAAAGGGCTCTAGGTTGTGGTTTCTCTTTTTAGGAAGTCGATCATCGATCAGATCGGCGA
>CAZVLC010000095.1:0-5974 GCA_964627885.1 uncultured Peptococcaceae bacterium | reverse complement strand
AGCAACTGCGAGGCGTTCTTGGCCGCCCTGCCCATGTTGCTGATAACAGCTGTGTTTTTATCATGGAGGGCTGTTAATCGGTTAATCGTTATGGCGGCATCCTGGGCGGATTCGAGAACGGCCTGAAGGAAGAATTTTACCCATTGCTCGTAATTTCCTTTGTTGCGAACCTCGGTTAAGCGGTCATAATATTCAATACGATTCTTTTTTAAGAAGTACGAGATATACAGCACGGGAGTTGTCAGCAATCCTTTTTCCATTAAAAACAGCGTTATAAGTAATCGTCCAATTCGACCGTTCCCATCAAGGAAAGGATGGATAGTCTCAAATTGATAGTGAATCAATGCAGAGCGAATTAAAATATCAAGGTCATCATCAGAGTTAATATATTTTTCGAGGTCGGACATCGCGAGAGTCATGTCATCCGTATTAGGCGGGATGTACCTTGCGTTCTTTAAGGTGCTGCCCTGTCCGCCGATCCAGTTTTGAGAGTTTCGAAACTCACCTGGACACCTTGCCTGCCCTCGGACTCCTTCCATAAGCACTGCATGGGTTTCTTTAATCAGCCGATTGCAGAGAGGGAATTCAGAAAGCCTCTTAACGGCAACCTCAGTTGCCTTAATATAGTTAATAACGTCAGCAACATTCCGGTTGGCATTCTTATCACTCATAGGGTCAAGCACATCCTCAAGGGTTGCCTGTGTACCTTCAATCTGGGAGGACATCAGGGCTTCCTTACGAACATACATTGATACAAAAAGGTTGATGCTTGGAATCTTTGCGGAAATACTCTCTAACACAGCAAGCTGTTTATTTGCCTCAACAAGAAGATTAATCGCTTCTGTATCAATATCTATCGGCGGAGTGGGCGGAAGCGGGGCAGGTAAGAAAGATTTATATGTCGCTTCGCCCGATAGATTTGTTTTAAGTGTTCCTGCTCTATTAGCCATAATAAGGATTCTCCCTGTATGAAATATCACACTTATTATATATACGTTATTTCAATTTGTCAAATTAAATTGAAATAACTTGGTCGCCAAGAACTCCGCTTCACATTTCCGACGTCAGCTATCACATATTAAATTGGCTGACTCTAATACTCAAAAATCGCACTGTTGACCTGTCTGTGGTGCTTGCCTCGTAGGCGCAAGAAGGTCGCGGATTTATATCCATTACGCCCCGAATTCTACCAAATTCTAAACGCAGCCGTTAGATGCCTTGGTAGAAATCGGGAATTTTTGCGCTTACGGTGTGGCCCGGTGGCAGTGCATCGTAAAACCACAATTTCCCCGACAACACACAAAGTCATGTTTCTCACTTGGTTCGTGTGGTCAAAACATTTGATGTATCGGCAAATAATACGAATTTGTTATACTATATTTAAGTCGATAAATTTCCGGTATCGGTATATAATATAACCAAAGGATGTGAGCATTTATGAACTACCTGTCTGTGGCCGAAGTGGCCAAGAAATGGGGCGTGTCAGATCGTGGGGTGAGAAACTACTGTAAGCAAGGCCGTGTACCTGATGCCTTCTTAACCGGAAAGACGTGGAATATCCCCGAAACGGCAGAGAAGCCCACCCGCATCCCCAAAGCACGCAAGAACCCTGTCAACCTGTTGGAGGTGCTGCGGCGGGAGCAGGAAAGCAAGCTGCCTGGCGGCATTTACCACAAGGTACAGATTGACTTGACCTATAACTCCAATCATATCGAGGGTAGCCGCCTGACCCACGACCAAACCCGTAATATTTTTGAAACAAATACCATCGACGTCACCGATGCGGCGGTGGATGTGGACGATGTGGTGGAGACCGCCAATCACTTCCGCTGCATTGATATGGTCATTGAAAATGCCAACTATCCCATCAGCGAACGGTTCATCAAGCAGCTCCACGCCACTCTCAAAACCGGTACCAGCGACAGCCGGAAGGACTGGTTCGCAGTGGGCGATTATAAAAAGCTGCCCAACGAGGTGGGCGGTCGGGACACCCCCCAGCCAGAGCAGGTGACGACAGAGGTGCGGAGCCTATTGGAGAGCTATAACGCCAGCAAGGAAAAGACACTGAAGGATATTCTGGACTTCCATGTCCGCTTCGAGCGCATCCACCCCTTCCAAGACGGCAATGGCCGTGTCGGTCGTCTGCTGATGCTCAAAGAGTGCCTGCGGAATCATGTGGTGCCCTTCATCATCACCGAAGACTTGAAGCTGTTCTACTACCGTGGTCTGCAGCATTGGGGTGAGGAAAACGGATATCTCACTGATACCTGCCTCACCGCCCAAGACCGCTTCAAGCAGGTAATGGACTATTTCCGGGTGCCTTACGAGGGATAAGCGCGGCCTGAGAGGATACTTCCCATCAGGTTCGCGCTTTCCTGTTTGCTTGCCTAGCACGCCTTTCAAACCAAGGACTCATCCAGAAGGAAATCAAAGATCCCAATATTTAGCACACCGTTATCATCATACCAGCGCTTGCGGATATCGTGGCGGACAATGATTTTGGGGAAGGAGTCCCCGGTGAGGGAAAAAGGTTTATTCTCAGTCTCCACCTTTTCATCGGTACCCAGAGCATAGGTAGATTGGATATAGGTTTTCTTCCCGCCACGGTTGGCGACGAAGTCGATCTCCCGGGCGATTTGAACGGATCGTCCCTTGCTGTCTTTCTCAGAAGAGTAGACAATGCCCACATCCACGGCACATTCCCGGATAATCAGTTCGTTATAGATGATGTTCTCCATGATGTGGGTCATTTCCTGCTGGCGGAAGCCGAGGCGAGCATTCCGCAGACCAATATCCTCGCAGTAATACTTGTTTGGGTAGTCAAAGTAGTCCTTACCCTTCACATCCCAACGCTTGCACTCACTGAACAGAAATGCATCGGCCAGATGATCCATATAGGCTTTTACAGTGTTGTTCGCCACCACATTTTCTCCGGCGCGCTTTTGCTTGGAGTTGATGGTGTTGGTCACATTGGCGGGATTGGTCAGTGAGCCGATAGAGGAGCAGAGCAGGTCAAGAATAGCGGCGAGAACATCCTCCCGTTTGATCTTTTTGCGCTCTACGATATCCTTGAGATAGACCTCGGAAAAAAGAGACTGCAGGTAGTTCATCTTGAAGGCGTCGGTAGGACGGGACAGAATCAGCGGCATACCGCCGAAGAAGGCGTAGTTTTCAAAGGTGTCTTCCTCGTCGCCGCCTACCGCGGAATAATACTCGGCAAAGCTCAAGGGATGGATCCGAATCTCGTCGCTGCGTCCGCGAAACTCGGTCAAAATATCGGAGGACAGCATTCTGGAGTTGCTGCCGGTGACATAGATATCGAGATTGGGCAGCGACTTCAAATCATTAAGCGTATCGTAGAAAGTGATTTTCTTTCCGTCCGGATTGTAGGGGTTGCTGACCTCATCGGACATCTGAATCTCATCTACAAATAGATAATACGGCTCATTCTTGCCCTCAACTACGCTGCGGACATAGGCAGCCAGCTCCAGCGGGTTTCTGTACCGGATATCCTTCGCCAAATCCAATTCAAAGGACAGGATGTGATCCTCCGCAATGCCAATGGAAAGCAGATGGTTTTTGAACAGAGTCCGCAGCAGATAAGACTTACCGCACCGACGGATGCCGGTAATAACCTTGACCTGCCCATCCCACATATAGGAGATAAGTTTGTTTAAGTATCGATCCCGTTTGATTTCCATAGCAACCTCCATTGAAAACTTGCTTTGCATATTATATTACTTTTCAATAAGGATTATACCATGCGGTATTCGGAATGGCAATCCTCTTATTGAAAGGTTGTCTTGTTTTTTGAATGAGTTTTCAATGGCAAGCCAATGCAAACAAGTTTATCTTTCGGATGACAGAGAGGGGCAATGGTGCCTCAATTCAAAATCCTTGCCAAGAAAGCATGGTGAAGATCGGCGTTCCTTCAGATGAAATATGAGGAGAGTTCAACGGTTGAGCTTAAAAACGAAGTAAAGGAAAATAAAAAAATCCGGCATGGCTAAAGCTGTCCGGTATTTTATCAGATAGAATTGGCCATTTTTCATTACATTGTTCATTTGCCATAATATAAAATCCCTCGTTTCCTCGCAAATCAATTTTATGAGTAGCAAAAAGGGCTTAAACCGTGTAGTCTAAGCCCTGATGCTTCAAAAATGGCGGAGGGGGTGGGATTCGCTCCCACGTGCGATTGCTCGCTAACTGATTTCGAGTGCGTATTTGTGAGTTTTCACGGGTGTCATGGGGGTGCTTTTGGGTGTCGCTTGTTTCGGTGAAAATGGCTCAACGGTGCGGGTTTGAGAGCTGTATGCGGCATGGGCAGAGGCTTCGGGAAAAATGATGCTAAAAGCACGTTTTGCGGATATTTGTTAGCAAGGTGTTAGCATTTTTATATGTCGAAAAATATTCCTGTACATTCATGCTACAATAATGTATAATTTGTAGCATGAATGTACATTATTTATTTGAGGGGGTGATGTCATGACGGACTATAAACAGATTATAAACCAAATGCTTTCCGAAAACAAAGGCTTTGTGACTGCTGAGCAGGTTTCAGAATATGGGATTCCAAGACGCTGCCTTTCTGAAATGACCGATGCAGGAACGCTCGTAAGAGCCGACCGTGGTGTTTATGCACTGCCGGAGGTCTGGGAGGATGAGATGTTTATTTTACAATATCGGCTCTCCAAAGGTATCTTTTCTCATGAGACAGCGTTGTATCTGCACGGCATGACCGACCGCACGCCGCATCGTTTCACCATGACTTTTCCGCATGGCTATAATACCAGCAATGCCAAAAAGCAAAATATAACAGTAAAAACTGTCCTTCCAAAGCTTTATGAGTTAGGTCTTACAGATATTATGTCCCCTGTCGGGCACACCCTGAAAGCATATGACATTGAGCGTACCCTTTGCGATATTATAAAAAACAAATCTGACATTCAGGCTATCAGTCAAGCCATGAAGGCTTACGCAACATCCAAGGGCAAGGATATATCAAAGCTGATAGGATATGCTGAGCAGTTGCGGGTTAAGGCAAAGATTTTGACTTATATGGAGGTGCTGCTATGATTACTAATAACCCTATGCAGTTGAAAGCACTTATCAAAAAGCAGGCTGCGGAAATGAATATATCCGCTCAGATCGTCATGCAGAACTATATGATGGAGCGGCTACTTGAACGAATTTCATTGTCCAAATATAAAAACAACTTCATTCTGAAAGGTGGTTTTCTCATCGCCGCTATTGTTGGACTGGATACACGGGCGACAATGGACTTGGACACCACTATTAAGGGAATGGATCTTACCCATGAATCTATAACTGACGTTTTCAACAATATCTGCACAATTGAGGTCGCCGATGATGTGAAGTTTTCGCTTCTGCGTACAACAGATATACGGGAGGGCGATGACTATCCGGGCATCCGTGTCAGCTTATCCGCTGATTATCTTCCTCTCAAAGTACCGCTGACTGTTGATGTCACTACTGGTGACAAGATAACTCCAAGAGAAGTTGAATACTCGTTTCAGCTAATGTTTGATGAGCGTTCCATCTCTATACTGGCGTATAATCTTGAAACCATAATGGCAGAAAAGCTGGAGACGATCCTATCAAGGAATGAAGCCAACACCCGACCGAGAGATTTTTATGATATTTACATACTTCAAAAGTTTCGTGGTTATGAGTGCGATCCGACAATTTTAAAGCAAGCTTTAGAACAAACAGCAAGAAAAAGACGCAGTCTGGATGTGCTGTCCCGATATAAAACTGCTATGAATGAAATCAAAAACAGTTCTCGGCTTCTGGATTTTTGGCAGCGTTATCAGCGGGATTTTTCTTATGCCGATGATATTTCTTATGAAGATATTTGCCGAACTATAGAAGAGATTTTGGATAAAGTCATGTAAAACAAATGCCCGTGGTACCTGGCGCATCAACATCCTCGCAATTAGAATATATTCCGGAA
>CAZVLC010000094.1:0-6004 GCA_964627885.1 uncultured Peptococcaceae bacterium | reverse complement strand
ATTCATGATTATTGATTATAAAGTAAGGTATAATGAATTTTACTCCTCAGAGCTGCACCAAAGAGAGAAAGATAGAATGTTAAGGGAAGATAGGGTATAATAGTATATTAGAAAAAATATTTGAGAAAAAAATTTGGTAAACAAGGAAGGACGATAGATTGACGGAAATAAGGGAAAAAAATTTTAGTCTTAGTAATCAGGAAGCAGCGGTTTTATACGGTTTACAAGATGAAAACCTACGGTTTCTGGAAAGCCATTTAGGGGCAAAAATTGTGGCCCGTGGGGGCGATATCCAAGTTAAAGGTAATGAGGAAGAAATAGAACTGGCCACTGCGGTTATTCAGCAACTGATTGAATTAATAAAGACGGGAAATGTCATATCGATTCCCGATATCAATTACTGCTTACAGGCGGTGCTCGACGGACAGGGCAACCGGTTGGCGGATATGCTCAATCAAGTCATTCAAGTGACCGCCAGGGGAAAACAGATTAAACCTAAAACCATTGGTCAGTATCATTATGTACAAGCGATGAAAAAGAATGATATTACCTTCGGGATTGGACCTGCCGGAACAGGAAAAACGTATTTGGCTGTGGTTATGGCTGTATCAGCTTTAAAGAATAAAGAGGTGAACAGAATTATTCTAACCCGTCCCGCTGTAGAAGCGGGAGAGAAGCTGGGCTTTTTGCCCGGTGATCTGCAGGAGAAAGTAAATCCTTATTTAAGACCGCTTTATGATGGCTTATATGATATCCTAGGGATAGATACGGCCCAGCGCTATATGGACAAATCGGTGATTGAAGTAGCTCCTTTGGCTTATATGCGGGGAAGGACTCTGGATGATTCCTTTATTATCCTGGATGAAGCCCAAAATACTACACCGGAGCAAATGAAAATGTTTTTAACCAGATTGGGGTTCGGGTCCAAAGCGGTGGTCACCGGTGACGTAACCCAGGTTGATTTACCGAAAAATGCTAATTCCGGACTTGTTGTGGTGCAAAACATCCTGAAAGGTTTAGAAGGAATTAGTTTTCAATATCTTACCCAGGCCGATGTAATCAGGCATCCGGTAGTTCAGAGAATTGTCTTAGCCTATGAGGATTATCAACGTACATTAGATGAAGGTAATGGGGATAGTTGAGCTGGGGAGAAGGAAAGGAAAGCAAGGAGGAGATTGAAATAGAAACTGAAAAAATGAAGGCTTTGTTGTTTCGCGAAACCGGCTCCGTTTTCAAAAACCACCGGTTGAAGAAAATAAGCTTGTTTTTCGCTTTTTTCCTTGGGATTCTGATTATTTTTGCTGTTCATTTTCTTCCGGAAGATTTGCCGGTGCAAGAAGGACAGGTTTCCCCTACTACTATTAAAGCATCCCAAACGATTACTTTTGAAGATACGGCCAAAACGGCCGAACGGAAAAAACAAGCCGAACAAAACATTAAGGAAGTATACGTCTTGGATCGTAGTATTATCACGGGGATGGAGCAATCTCTCACAAATTCTTTTGCTGATTTAGAAGCGATTATTAATGCCGATAAGAACAGCACAGAGAAGATGGAGGCCTTGGAGAAAAATTTCGCGATGGGAGAAGGGACTGTGCGTGCTTTAGTTTCCTTAGATGCCGATACGCTTAAATCTTTATACCTGGAAGCGGAGAATCTTTTGCAGAATTATTGGCAGAATGGTGTTAGGGATACCGAAGTCACAGAGAAAAAGACGGCGCTGTTTAATCAGATTGATTTATTAAATCTTACGGTGCCCTACAAAAACTTGTTAAAGGCTGTTTTTAATCAGATGGATTTTCAGGCTAATTATCTTAGGGATGAAGAAGCGACTTTGAAGGCTAAACGGGAAGCTTCCCAAAACCAAGGGGTTGTAATGGTAGAAATCCGGAAAGGACAGAAAATTGTCGGAGAAGGGGAGGTTGTCACTGCCGAACATATCGAGATTCTTGAGGCTCTCGGTTATAAAAGGTCGGTCGACCCTTATATTACCCTTTTAGGTATTAGTATTTTTACGATCTTAGCTTACGCTCTGACCCTTATCTATCTGAAATACTATCGCAAAGATCTCTATCGGAAGGAGATTAATCCGGTAATCTTGGGTTTACTGTGTTTTGTCTTGCTTTTATTAACGCACTGGATATCTTCTATCAACATCAGTTCTAATCCGGAAATTGCCAAACTGGTTGGCTTTTTAATTCCTACGGCGACATTTTCGATGTTGATTGCGATTCTTTTGGATACGACACTGGCCATCTTTATGACGGTTTTACTCAGCTTCTTCATCGGTATTCTGACCGGTAATCAGCTATCCTATGCGATTACGGCTTTTGTCAGTGGCTTGGTCGGTGTTTACAGTGTGGCCAAATTTAATCAGCATTTTGATTGGGTCAAAGCCGGTTTGTTTATTTCTATTGCTAATGTAGTTTCCATTTCGGCACTGGGGCTAATGAACAATGATGAATGGTTTGTTTTATTAATCGGCTGTTCTATCGGGGTAGCAAACGGCATCGTCTCCTCGATCTTTGCCTATGGGAGCCTTCCCTTCTTAGAATCCGGTTTTAAAGTAACGACTAGTGTGCGGCTTTTGGAACTATCCAATCCCAATCAGCCCTTATTAAAAAGATTGCTCATTGAAGCGCCGGGCACATATCATCACAGTATTATGGTCGGAAACCTGGGTGAGGCGGCAGCGGATTTGGTGGGAGCTGATTCTTTATTAGTACGGGTAGGAGCCTTTTATCACGATATCGGTAAACTAAAGAGACCTTACTTTTTCACGGAAAATCAGCTCGGGGAGGAAAATCCCCATGACAAACTGTCACCCTCTTTGAGTGCTTTGATTATCACTTCGCACTTAAAGGATGGTTTGGAGATCGCGAGACAACAAAACTTACCTCCGGAAATAATTGATTTAATTGCGCAGCATCATGGGACCGGCTTAGTTACGTATTTTTATCATAAAGCCTTGGAAATGGGGAATTCTGATAGTATCAAGGAAGAAGAATACCGTTATCAGGCAAATAAGCCTCAATCGAAAGAAGCCGCAATCATTATGCTGGCGGATAGTGTGGAAGCGGCCGTTCGTTCAATGAGCTCACCTAATGCGGGTAAGATTGAAGGACAAGTCAGGAAACTGATCAAAGAACGTTTAGAGGACGGACAATTGGATGAATGTGCGTTAACCTTTAAAGATTTAGATTTAATTGCCACAGCTTTTACCCGGATTTTGAGCGGTATTTTCCATACGAGGATTGAATATCCGGAAAATGTGTTGGAAGCGATGAGGGGAGGGAATCTCTTAAGTGGAGATAATGATGGGGAATCAGCAGGAGAAAATCACGATAACGCCACAAATGAAAGAAGCAATATATAGAGTAGGGAAGGAAGTTGGTCGCAGATTTGCCTTAGAGGAACAGACGGAAGTGAGTGTTACCTTTGTGGATGATTTAATGATTCAGGATTTGAATAACACCTACCGGGGGATCAATCAGGCTACGGATGTGTTATCCTTTGCTTTTGATGAAGAGACGGAGGGGGCCCAAGCGGTAGCGATAACCGATCCGGAAATTCATCTTTTGGGTGATATTATTATTTCTATAGAGAGAGCCACCAGTCAGGCCGCCGAATATGGACATAGCCTGAAAAGGGAATTGGCGTTCCTTTGTGTACATGGGATGTTGCATCTTTTAGGATATGATCACCAGGAAGAAAATGATACGCGGGAAATGAGAAAGCTTGAAGAAGAGATTCTACTCGCCTTAAATTATCGTCGAGAGAGTCCTGATCCTGCTGTATCAAGTGAAGATTTTTAGGAGGGAATTATACTATTTTGTCAGAGATACATGTGTTGCAATTAATGATCCTTGGTATTCTTTTGGTTTTGTCCGCCTTTTTTTCCGCATCGGAAACAGCGATTTTTTCCGCTAATAAAGTAAAAATCCGCCATTTGGTTGAGGAAGGAAACAAACAAGCAATCCTCACCAGGCGTTTAATGGAGCAACCGGGGAAAATTATTTCCACGATTTTGATTGGCAATAACGTGGCCAATATCGGGGCAACGGCTTTAGCCACATCCTTGGCGATTTCTTTACTGGGTTCTTCGGGGGCCGGTATTGCCACGGGCATTATGTCTGTGTTGATTCTCCTTTTCGGGGAAATTACGCCAAAGACTTTAGTGGCATTACGTCCGGAGGCTTTTGCCATGCGGGTAAGCGGAATCCTTCACGGATTAGGGAAACTGCTTTCCCCGCTTATTTACATTTTTAATGCGTTTACCAATTATTTAGTTCGCTTAATTAATGGCCCGGATAAAGAGAGCCATTTGATTACGGAAGAAGAATTACGAATGTTAGTCAATGTGGGCGAGGAAGAAGGCTTTATTGACGAAGACGAGCGGGAGATGATTGATAGCATCTTCGAATTTGATGATACCCTGGTTCGAGAGGTTATGATTCCACGCATTGATATCGTTGCGGTAAACGTGGCAGAACCGTTAGACGATGTCATCAGGTTGATTATGAAAGTAGGACATTCTCGGATCCCAGTTTTTGAGGAGACAGTGGATAATATTATCGGTTTGATCTACGCAAAGGACATTTTACAGGTTTTTGTGGAACCAAGGTCGGGAGTAAGCACGCTGAGAGAATTATTGAGGTCGGCCTATTACGTCCCTGAAAGCAAAAAGGTAAGGGATTTATTTGCGGAATTAAGAAGAGAAAAAGTACATATGGCGATTGTCCTGGATGAGTATGGGGGAACGGCCGGTTTAGTGACGATTGAAGATGTGATTGAGGAGATTGTAGGTGATATTCAGGATGAATATGATCAGGAGGAGAAGGATATCGAGATACAGGGCGACGGTTCACTGCTGGTAGATGCCAGGACCCCCATTAATGAAATCAACGAGCTTTTGGAAATGGAACTACCGGAAGATGAATTTGAAACAATTAACGGCTGGGTTTTTCATAATTTAGGAACCTTACCGGATCAGGGGCAGGAATTGGACATAGGAGAGCTTCATGTGAAGATTGAAAAAATTAATGGGCAAAGGATCGATAAGTTACATCTCTGGAGAAATAAGCATAATGAGCCCGAAAATAAAGACCTGATTTGAGCAAAATTAAAGGAGAATGTGCATGAAAGTAAAACTTCTCATTATTGGGATTACGGCGTTCTTTTTCAGTGTGGTTTTAGGGGCTGTGACCTATTATTATGTACAACCTATTTTTGCGCAAAAATTAGCGGTTAATATTGAGCAGGGAAAGAAAAATCAGCAAGATGGTGAGGATAAATCCAACCTATATTACTTTTCCGGCTGGAAGGACAAGCCACGGAAAAGAGCGTTAGCGGTAATCATTGATAATGCCGAAGAGGCTAGGCCTCAGGCTGGGTTAGAGAATGCCGATGTCATCATGGAATTCCCTGTTGAGGGAGGAATAACCCGTTTCATCGCGATTATTTCCCAGGACGATTTGGATTTAATCGGTCCGGTACGCAGTGCGCGTTCATATTTTGTGGATGTTGCGGAAGAATATAAGGCTATTCTCGTGCATGCGGGTGGATCTGAGGATTCTTTACAACAAGTTGTGGCAAAAAAGATTGATCATCTGGATGAGATTAATGGTGGCGTGCAAGTAGCCGGCGCATTTTGGCGCACTCCCGATCAGCTTAAACCGCATAATCTTTATACGAGTTCCGACACTTTACGGAGGATGGTCAAAAGTCTGCAAATACAGGGTAATACTTTACCCCCTCAGCGCCCAATTCTGAGCGCGGAGGAGGAAGTTTCCGGTGAACCGGTGGAAAATGTGTATGTTGTCTATCCGCAAAAAAGTGCGATGGTGCGTTTTTCTTTCGATCAGGAAAAGAAAGTATTCGCCAGATCTATTACGGAAAAAGAGTTACCTCATGTTAGTGCGGATGGGAAACAGTTAGTGGCGGCCAATGTGCTAATACAATACACTGATTATCGTTATCAGGATGGAGATGGGCACCTACAGTT
>CAZVLC010000093.1:0-6076 GCA_964627885.1 uncultured Peptococcaceae bacterium | reverse complement strand
AAAACCCTTTTTTATTGAAATAGAGAAGGCCGGAAAAAGCGGTTCCTTGGTCCTCTCCGCCGATCTTTACCCCATATCCCTGATTCACCGGTTCTTCTTCCCGCCATTCTATACCATTGCCCATTAGCAGCTCTTTAAGATACGCCACTGCTTGCGCCTGCGGTTGAATAAGCTCATATACCTTTTTCATCGAACTGCCCCCAACCAAAGAATACAGCAATTATAGCATTTGTCATAGCCTTTTTCAAATTTTTAGGCTGACTGAAAAATAGGTTCAAGGATGCGGAATAAAAACGGCAGATTGTCATGTATTCACTTATGCATGAATACTTCCCGATTATTCACCTACGAGTATATACGCTCCGATAAACACACACACGCGGGTAGAGTGCCTTTAACAAAATGCAACAACTCTGATAATACTGACATCCCGGACTAACGACTAATTATTTTAAACTCTTGTAAAATACAACTCAGGCAATACGATTAAAACTTCATGTTCGCAGTCTTCCTTCTGCCAATAGACGATAAACCTAACCCGGGCTGTTTGGGGCTCATAGTGATTGAGTTTCGTGGTCTCAATTCTATTTACGAATTGCCTGGAGAATTTTATCACTGTTTGCCCCGCCGAATTAAGGCAACCATCTCCCTCTTCATTAATTGTAAGCATATCCCCACTATTCAGCCGCGCAATCAGATGCTGACAAGAGAAGAAATAATCCAGCCATACATCCTTATAACCTAATTGCATGGCTAATTGATTTGGGGGCAAATACTCTGCAGTATCATGAACGATGTACATATCCTCCGTTTTGACGGTATCAAAATAATCACCATTATAATGAATGGTCAGGCTGCCTTTCGCCCTGGTCAAGGCAACATATAACTGCCTTTTCGCTTCATCTGTTTCAGGATAAAAGTCATCAAGCATTAGAAAGACATTATCAAACTCCCTGCCTTTCGCCTTATGAATAGTAGAAACATAGATTATTTCATTACTATCGCTACAAAAATCCTCCAGCCTTGATTCACGAATAAAGATCTCCAGATCTGATCTGTGCTTTATTTTGGGGTTCGTTACCTCAAAAGCTTTTATCATGTTCAGGCAAAGCTCTGCGTTTAGGCCTATCCCAAACCTCTCAATTATTCTTCGCTTCGTGTTAGCCCATCCTTCATCGCTGATTGTATAACTACCCTCTTCCAAATCAAGCTGTCCTAGAAAAAATCGGACTTCTAAAAGGTTGTATGGGTTAAAGCCTTCATTGGATTGGATCAGTTTTGTCGGTACTCCCTTTTCCACAAGCAGACTAGTAATCTGTAAAGCCTCTTCATTGGCCTTAGTCAATACACACGTGCTTCCCGTAAGTCCTTCCGAGAGAAGATCATTTACTAAAGGCGTAATCAAATTATCACTCTTATAGTGCACTACTTTTATTTTTCCGTTTTCATTCTGCTTTGCCACATTAGGAGTATCCTTCAGACGATGGGTAATTTTCGTCACAAACTGATTGGCAAAATCCACAATGTTTCTTTTACTCCGCCAATTTTCCACTAATTCATACTTTACCGCATGCTCTTCAGTGATTAGCTTTTCAAGGTATTCTGAACTGGATCCTCTGAAGGCATAAATATTCTGGTCATCATCTCCGACCGCAATGACACGCATCTCCTCGTTCCACTCCATCAACGCCTTAATTAAAGCATACTCATCAGCATCCATATCCTGTGCTTCATCAATTACTAAAACCGTTTTCGCAATCATGCTCGCTTCGACTTCCCTGGCAGTTATTTTCTTGACTGCTTCCCGAATTATTCCATCCGATTTTTCGATTGTCCCAACTTTGCCTAATATATCAAAACAATAGGAATGGAATGTTTTTATCTCGAGGAAATGGGCGGCATTTTTGATTAGCTTAAATAAACGCTTCTTAAATTCACTAGCCGCAGCCCTAGAAAAGGTAAGCATCAGCAACTGCTCGGACTTGACATCCTCCATCATGACCAAAGAAGCCAGCTTGTGCACCAGAATACAGGTTTTCCCGCTTCCGGGCCCAGCGGCCACCACAATATATTTTGATTCTTTATCATTGATAATGTTTAATTGAGGCTGTGATAATTCTTCAAAAAGCTGTCTATACTTGGCAGGGGTAATATTTCGCCTGATTTCATTTTGCCGGCTGCCCGGAAAATACTTATGCAAAAAAGGGACATAGTTTAAGTGGAAATAATCATCAACAAATTGCAGGGCGTCTTTATAATCATTAAGCATTTTGGTGGCGTATTCACCCACAATGTGGATCTGCTGCACTTTGTTTTGGTAAAATTGATCCAGCTTCTGATAATCCTCCACCTTATACCGTTTTTTGTTGTCCTGTTCAATCCGTTCAATATTCATCGCATTGTAAATTACCATAAAACCGCCCTCAATAGTTAAGGCATCTATTTTCGACAGGTAAAAAAGAGCATCCTGAATATCTTCGATAGTCGCCTTTTTCTTAAATAGCATCAACCCGTTTTCAAACTGCTCTTTTATTTCCAAAACGGAAAAATCAACAGGTCCTCCCTTTGCGGGGACAACGTTATGCCCATTATTTGTAGTGCTGACCCCGGATAAATACTCTAAAATAAACTTTGCTAACTCATAACGTAAGTTCAGATTTTCCTCAAAAAAATCTCTTTTCTGTAAGCAAAAAACAGCAATATGATTCTTTGCATAATCTAATCTTTGACGTTTGACCCAGTTTTTGATTACCCAAAAATTAAAGATCGTATTGAGCTTATGAGGTGTGACATCTTCACACCCATATTCCTCAGCTTGCTCATTTAATTCCTTGATGTGAAATGTCTTTTCCCCATCCTCCAGTACAGTAAGCAAAAAACTTTCTATTTGTACATATTGCTTAAGAATGCTTAGGGAATGCCCAAAATTTTGTTCCCGGGGAGGAAACGCAATTAAATCTTTGGCATCACCAATAATTTTTTCCTCTCGAAGAAGATTCACCGCATGGATTACTTCTTCCCGCGGAATTCCCAAATGATCCGAAATATAATCAATCCTTGATTCCGCCTCTTCATCTTGTAGACTTTTACGGTTTTTACTGGAGATAAGTTTTTTTATAACCCGAATGGCGTTCGTTTTTTCCTTTTCATCATATTTATCCGAAGCATTAATCTTCTCTATGGCATCATTCGCATATCTAACTAAGATACTGTTGGCATATAACCTTGGCGAATTATAACCTCGCTTCACATATCCAGATTCCTCTAAAGCCATAATAGCCGTTTTCACTCTTGTTTCCAAATCGTAAATTGTATCATCCCAACCGGCCTTGCGTGCGATTTCAAAAGCAGACTGCGATACCCTTGAACGGGACCAAGTTAGCCCCTTAATTGCTCTCCATGCCTGCTGAATTTCCCGGATGCTCAGTTTCGTTTGATTAAGAAGGATAAAATGTTTGTTCAGGTCTTCTTCGTCATACAAAACATAGCAGTCCGCCGAGATACTTTCATCCCGTCCCGCTCTTCCTGCTTCCTGAACGTAGTTTTCTAGGGAATCAGAAATTTCATAGTGAATGACTAACCCCACATCTTTTTTATCTACTCCCATTCCGAAGGCAGATGTTGCTACCATGATCTGAACCTCGCCCCGCATAAAGGCATCCTGATTTTCAGCCTTCTCCTGCTTGTCCATCTTGCCATGATACGGTTTTGCCTCATACCCGTCTTCAGTTAATCTTTTGGCCAAATCATACGCTTTTCCGGTTCTTTGCACATAAATAATGGTCGGGCACTGTCTTTCATCAAGCAAATCCCTGATGGTGTAATACTTTTCTTCTTCACTCCCCTTTTGGAATACTTTGTAGTGAAGATTGGTTCTGGAGACATTTGTGCTAAAAGCATCCAATTCAAGACCGAGTTTTTCCTGAAAATAACCTCGGATGTCTTCAATAACTTTTTGCTTGGCCGTAGCGGTAAAACAAGAAACAGGAATTGGGTCCTCCAGATTCTTCTTTTCCTGCAGAGATTTAATAAAATCACCAATGTATAAATAGTCCACCCGAAAATCTTGTCCCCAAGACGAAAAGCAGTGCGCTTCGTCAATCACAAACCGCACAATATTTCTTCCTAAAAGTAGCCGTTCAATTGACCTTGAACGTAGTGACTCCGGTGAAATATAAAGGAGAGAAGCCGAGCCGTTTTCCACTCTTTCAAAAGACTTGGCCCTTTCAATCGGATCAAGCAAACCATTGATAGTAACTGCCTCTGTGATACCGGCCTTTTCGAGATTATCAACCTGGTCTTTCATTAATGATTGCAAAGGGGATAGCACTACGGTCAAACCCTTGGCGTTTTCCCCGCTCATTAACGCAGGCACCTGAAAAGTAATGGACTTCCCGCCCCCTGTCGGAAAAATAACCAGAATGGATTTATTCATGATCGCTGCATTTACGGCCTTTTCCTGTAATGGTTCTCCGTCAAATGTCCGATATGTATCATAACCAAAGAAGCGATGTAAACCTTTATAAATGTCCATAGCTTCATCACAGTACACACAACCCATTAAGCATGGATTATGTCTCAATAAAAACATCACTCGTTCCACTGCAGGAAAATTCTTTAAAACCCATGGAGGGGTAATGGAATACCGGCTTTGGGTATTGATTAAAGCTAAGCAATAGGCTAATTCAATCGGCTGTTCCGCGATTATCCTCGCCAGATTTGCCCTTTCACATATTTTAGCAATAAACCTTTCCCGAATTTCATTTTCAACATTATAACAATTCCCCGAATTTATATTTGAATCATCTTCCATCATGTCAACAAGCCCAACAAACCGGAAAAAGGAGCAAAATTCCTTTTTGTCTTTTAAAAGTGCGCAGAAAATATGTTGTAAAGAATAATCCAGGCGTTGAAATGCCGTTACCTCATCAAAAAAAAGGTCTTTAGCTTTCATGGCGTCATTCAAAGGATTGTTGATCTCATCTGTTTGCAACTTATCATCCTTGAGAAGAGCATGATAAGGCTTAGCCGGAAAAAGAAGCGGAGATAGAAACAACGTATCAATCATCTCCACATCATTGAAGCCGACATCATTAAATACATTTCGCAGATACTTCATGTCATGATGAATAATGTTATGTCCGCAAAGAAATTTTGTCCCATCCAAAAAATTTACGAACTCGGAAACAGAATTAGAGTGGAGTAAACCGCCATTTTCCTTAATACCACCAAGATCAAGAATCTTGCCACTACTTATCTCAATTTCGGAATCAATAAAAGCGATAGTCCTCATGCTCTCCCCCTCTAATTTATGACAGATTTCTTAGAAATATACGATAATTTGGAAAAACTCTTATTGTTATCATACATTACAATCCTGTCATAAACAAGAGTGCAGGATAGCTGACAAATATCCACATCTTTGGTGAATATGACCCGCCAAGTTATCGCCCATGCAGGGTAAACTAAAATCAAACAGCTTCTTGGAATATTCCAAGAAGCTGTTTGACTGTTGTGTTTTTATTTATTTGCTTACTTACTGACTACCGCAGTAATAAAATTCACAAATATTTGGGCTACACTGGCTCTATTAGCAGTATCTTGCGGAGTAATCATTTCATACCTAGTAGTTTTTTAACATATTTAAGCTCCCTTAATTATGCATACACAGAAGAAAAGTCAAGATAGACCGGTGTATCCGTATAACCGATAGTTGTCCAGATGTGATGATAATGCTTCGTATATTCCGTCCAATCGCCGGTAACCCAGCAATGATAATAATCAGCTTTCCAGTAAAGTTGAACGCCCAGTGTTTCGTTTAGCGTATTTGGAGCAAACCAGACAGCTTCGGTTACGGCCTGTAAATTCTTGGTGGCCAGCGCCGTTATTATAGTCCTTGCCACCTCACTATTCCAAAACGGCTTCATTTCATCAGGGACATTTCCCCCAAATTCATACTTTATGCCGGGAATCGCTATGGCGATATAACCGCCCCTTTTCACAAAAGGAATGAGCAACGGGAGCATTTCTGGCGTATCACCGAAATGATGATAAGCGCCCACAGTGAACAACAGGT
>CAZVLC010000092.1:0-6184 GCA_964627885.1 uncultured Peptococcaceae bacterium | reverse complement strand
TAGTTGGCATACCTCGCTAAAAAATAAAGTATACATGAAAAAAAAGCTTGAATTTCCCCCGGGAATTGTATACCATAATACCAAAATACCGATATACAAGTGAAAGAAATATTTTGAGGAGGTTGATTATTATGTCTGCGTCTGAATATAAGGGTAAGAAAATTTTTGTTGTTGATACGACTTTACGTGACGGGGAACAAACCGCGGGAGTAGTATTCGCCAACAGGGAAAAAATCTCGATTGCTAAAATGCTTTGTGAGTTGGGAGTAGACCAAATTGAAGCGGGTATCCCGGTAATGGGCGGAGACGAGAAAGAAACCCTGAAGGCTATTGCGCACTTGGGATTAAATTGTAGTGTCATGGCTTGGAACCGTGCGGTTGTAGATGATATCAAAGAATCGCTTGATTGTGGGGTAAATGCTGTCGCCATCTCTATGCCCGTTTCGGATATTCATATTGAGCATAAGCTGCAGTCCACAAGAGAACGCGTTTTAGAAAAGGTAGCTCAAGCGGTTGATTTTGCGAAAAAACATAATCTCTATGTTTCGGCAAATGCGGAGGATGCCTCGCGTGCCGATGAGGAATTTCTCGCCTTGTACGCTAAAACAGTGAAGGAAGCCGGAGCTGACCGGATGCGTTTCTGTGACACGGTCGGTATTCTAAATCCTTTTACTACTTATGAAAAAGTGCAAAGATTACTTAGTGCGGTTGACATTGATTTAGAAATGCATATGCACAATGATTTTGGAATGGCCACGGCGAACACGTTAGCCGGATTGATGGCCGGGGCTAATTATGCCGGGGTAACTGTCAATGGGCTCGGGGAGAGGGCCGGTAATGCTGCTTTAGAAGAAGTTGCGATGGCTTTAAAACATACCATGGGTTGTGAAATGACCCTTAATTCCAAAGGATTTTTGGAACTTTCGACTTATGTCGCGGCGGCTTCCAATCGTAAATTACCTCTTTCCAAACCGATCGTCGGGAAAAATATGTTTGCCCATGAATCGGGAATTCATGCTGATGGAGCTTATAAAAACCCACGCACATATGAAGCTTTTGATCCCGAGGAAATCGGCTTAGTTCGGCAGATTGTGGTAGGCAAACATTCCGGGACGGCTACTTTACGCAGGAAGTTTAGCGAGTTTAACATGGAGCTTTCCGAGGAACAAGGCAAACAATTGTTAGAGAAGGTTAGGAAACAAGCGATTGAGTTGAAGAGGCCTTTGTTTGACAAAGAATTAGTGCAGCTATATCATGAACTAGGCTAGGGTAATTTTGACATCAACTGCATGGAGGGAAGAGCTTTGGAAAATAGTGAGATAAATGGTGGTGTAATAGCACAGAGTCTGGCCGCTAAAATTATCGCCAGTCATTTAGTGAAGGGCGAGATGGCGCCCGGCAAAGAAATTGCGATTGTCATCGACCAGACACTGACACAGGATACTACCGGAACGATGGCTTATTTGGAGTTTGAAGCTTTGGGGTTGCCGCGCGTGAGAACAAAACGCTCGGTGGCTTATATAGATCATAATACTTTACAGACCGGTTTTGAAAATGCGGATGATCATCGCTTTATTCAAACGGCTGCGGCTAAATACGGGATCAATTTTTCCCGCCCCGGTAATGGTATTTGTCATCAGGTTCACTTGGAACGCTTCACGGTTCCGGGGCAGACTTTACTCGGTTCGGATAGCCATACTCCTACGGGTGGAGCGATGGGGATGATCGCCATCGGAGCCGGCGGGATGGATGTGGCGGTAGCCATGGGCGGAGGTCCTTATTATTTGAATATGCCTCAGGTGGTCAATGTCAGATTAAAGGGACGCCTACAGCCCTGGGTCAGCGCTAAGGATATTATTTTGGAGCTTTTATCCCGTCTCACCGTGAAAGGTGGCGTGGGTAAAATTTTTGAGTACTCCGGAGAAGGTTTACAATATCTTTCTGTGCCGGAAAGAGCGACAATTACCAATATGGGTGCGGAGTTAGGAGCAACCACATCACTCTTCCCCAGTGATGAAGTAACCCGGTGCTTTCTTGAAGCGCAAGGAAGAGCAGCAGATTGGCAGGCCTTGTCTGCTGATGAAGGTGCTGTTTATGATCAGGCAATCGAAATCGATTTGAATACTTTGGAACCTTTAGTAGCTTGTCCGCATAGCCCGGATAAGGTGGCGAAAGTAAGGGAGCTTCCTACAATAAAAGTTGATCAAGTTTGCATCGGCAGCTGTACAAATTCCTCTGCCGCCGACCTTCTGAAAGTGGCAGCGATATTAAAGGGGAAAACAGTGCCGCGGGAGGTTAGTTTAGTCATTTCGCCCGGGTCGCGTCAGGTTTTGACGATGCTGGCGGAAGAAGGGGCTTTGGCCGAGATGATTAAAGCGGGGGCGCGGATTCTGGAATGTGCTTGCGGTCCTTGTATCGGGATGGGACAGGCTCCGGCTACCGGCGCGGTTTCTTTACGCACATTCAACCGCAATTTTTATGGGAGAAGCGGAACCACCAGCGCCAATGTATATTTATGCAGCCCCGAGGTTGCGGCAGTATCAGCTTTACATGGTGCCATAACCGATCCACGTTGCTACGAACCGCTTGAAGTTGAAGCACCTGAAAAAATGGTGATTAATGATAACATGATTGTCCCACCTTTAGCGGCTGAAGAGGCGGCCAAGGTTGAGCTGGTCAAGGGACCGAATATTAAATCTTTCCCGCAGAATGAGGCCTTACCTGCTGCCTTGGACGGGTCGGTGCTATTAGTGATGGAGGATAATATTACCACAGACCATATTATGCCTTCACCGGCTAATCTTTTGCCCTTGCGTTCGAATATCCCGGCGCTGGCTAACCATTGTCTGGAGCCGGTGGATAGTTCTTTTGCCGCAAGAGCGAAGGAAAAAGGCGGCGGGTTCCTGACCGCCGGAGAGAACTACGGGCAGGGTTCCAGCCGGGAGCATGCCGCGCTTGCCCCGCTTTATTTGGGGATTAAAGGTGTTCTCGCCCTTTCTTTTGCCCGGATTCATAAAGCCAATCTCTTAAACTCAGGGATTTTGCCGCTTACCTTTACGGAGAAAAAGGATTATGAGCGGATTCAGTTGAATGATGAATTATTACTTGAGGATTTGCACCGGCAGATTGCGGAAGGTGGCACGTTGCTGGTACAAAATAAGACACAGGGTTATTCTTTTACGGTGAAACTGGAGGCTTCACCCCGTCAGATTCAGGTTCTTTTGGCGGGAGGACTTTTAGCCTTTACCAAGGACCAAGCGGAAGGGGCAGTAAATTAAATGAAAATAGCGATGCACAATCCTCTCGTCGAAATGGACGGGGACGAGATGACCAGGATTATTTGGCAGCAGCTCAAGGAAATTTTACTTATTCCGTTTGTGGAATTAAAGACGGAGTATTATGATTTGGGATTGGCTCAGCGGGAAAATACTGCTGATCAAGTGACGATTGAAGCGGCCGAGGCCGTGCAAAAATATGGGGTCGGAGTTAAATGCGCGACGATTACTCCTAATGCCCAGCGGGTGAAGGAGTATAATCTTCGGGAAATGTATAAGAGTCCCAACGGGACGATTCGGGCCATTCTTGATGGCACCGTTTTTCGCAAACCGATTTTGGTGCAGAATATCCAACCGCTGGTGAAAACCTGGAAAAAGCCGATTACGATTGCCCGTCATGCTTATGGGGATATTTATAAAGATGTGGAGATGCGGATTGGACAGCCCGGTAAAGTGGAGTTAGTCTATACCGCAGAGGATGGGACCACGGAGCAGAAAGTAGTGCACCGTTTTCCTGGTGCCGGTGTGGTTATGGGAATGCATAATCTCGACAAATCAATTGAAAGCTTTGCCCGTTCCTGTTTTAATTACGCTTTGGACCAAAGACAGGATTTGTGGTTTTCGGCTAAGGATACGATTTCTAAAACATATGACCATACTTTTAAGGATATTTTTCAAGAGATCTTTGAGACGGAATATCAGGACAAATTTGCGGCTGTCGGGATAAAATATTTCTACACCTTAATTGATGATGCGGTAGCACGGATTATGCGGTCGGAAGGCGGGATGGTCTGGGCTTGTAAAAACTATGACGGAGATGTGATGTCCGATATGGTGGCGTCCTCCTTTGGCAGTCTCGCCATGATGACGTCGGTACTGGTTTCCCCACGGGGGCAGTTTTTATATGAAGCCGCGCATGGGACAGTGCAACGCCATTATTACAAACATCTGCAGGGAGAAGAGACTTCCACCAATTCGATGGCAACAATCTTCGCTTGGAGCGGGGCGTTGGCGAAGCGGGGAGAAATAGATAACCTTCCTCAGCTGGTTTCTTTTGCCCGTTCACTTGAAACGGCGGCGCTGAAAACAGTAGAGGAAGGCTATGTGACCAAGGATTTGGCGGCAATTGCCGAAGGCCCCGTGCAGGGGATCGTCAATACCACGCGATTCTTGGAAGAAGTTCGGTTACGTCTGGGAATGCTTCTTTAGAAAAAGATATGGCATTCTTTAAAACGGTAAGCGCCAAATAATTGGCGCTTATTTGCTGTTTAAAAGATATCCTTCTTCGCCAAATAATAAATACCGGCTACGGAGAGTACGGCCGAGATAACCACAGCAAAGGCAAAACCATGGGGCGAATTTTGAAAAGGAACCGGTACGTTCATCCCGAAAAAGCTGGCCACCATGGTCGGGAGTGCTAGGATAATGGTGACAATGGCCAGGAACTTCATGACGATGTTGAGGTTGTTGGAAATAATCGAAGCAAAGGCATCCATCGTGCCACTTAAAATATTACTGTAAATATTGGCCATTTCGATGGCCTGTTTATTTTCGATAATAACATCTTCTAATAAGTCTTCGTCTTCTTCATACATTTTAACTACTTTGCCTCTGAGTAGTTTTTCCAACACGGTTTCGTTGGAACGGAGGGAGGTAGTGAAGTAGACGAGGGCTTTTTCTAAATTGAGTAACTTGATTAATTCCTTATTCCGCATGGATTTATGCAGTTCAAGTTCTAATTCCGTGGATTTTTTATCAATTTCGCGGAGGTATTTGAGATAGAGTGAGGCGTTTCTATAGAGAATTTGAAAAAGAAAACGGGTTTTCTTATATGTCGCGATACCTCTAACCTTCTTTTGGTGAAAATCATTGATCATACTTAAATCGTGCAGGCAGACTGTCACAATGTAATTATCCGTTTGAATAATCCCGAGCGGAATAGTATCATAGCCGGCTCCCGTGTTTATTTGAATGGGAACATCAATAATTGTCAGTAATAGATTATCTTCAAATTCAACATGGGGGCGTTCTTCATCATCGAGCGGATAGCGGATAAAATCGACAAAAATACCGGTGGCTTGCACGACCAAATTTATATCCTCTTCCGTAGGATTAATCAGGTTGATCCAACAACCTTTTTCGATCTGATCAATTTGCCTTACTTCATTAGCTTGGGGACTTAGATAGATTGTGAGCATGACCTCATCTCCTCATCCATAAAACGATGTGGTTTAATTATAAAACAAAAAACAGAAATAAGGAACGGGAATTAACCTGCAATCTTGAGGGCATATTAATTGCGGATTTAAAAAAGTACGATAATACGGAGGATGAATTAGCTTCATGCATTTTGATGTGATTATTATCGGGAAAGGACCGGCGGGTTTGCCCAAGTCGCTACAGCAGTTGGGCAGGGGGCTGTAGCAGGGGAGCAGGCTAAAAAATTTGTAAAATCGTTAAAATCATAATGTGTCAATAAGAAGTCGAACGTGGTAAAATAGACGTATTATTACACCACGCATAGTGAGAAATGAGTAGTGAGTGTAATGATGTGGAAAAACGAAAATGAGTAGAAAAGAGAGAAGAGTGATAATGGGTTTGTATTTGATGGTCTTTCTTATAATAGCTTTATATGGATGGTTGAATTATCATATTGGCGTATGGTTATGGAATCATCTTTTTTTTAAGCTTTCCTTACTTAGTTTTAAAGGATTTATGATGATCCTTTTTTTGTTTATGCTTACCAGTTTAGTGGGGGTAGCATTCAATCGCAATTTGCCGAGCTTTTTTCAGGATGGTTTTTATTTATTCGCTTCATATTGGTTAGTGGGCGTACTATATTTTGCGATGCTGCTTGCGCTTTACAAATTTATTTACTTTCTTAATAGATGGTTTGATTTTATACCGCC
>CAZVLC010000091.1:0-6185 GCA_964627885.1 uncultured Peptococcaceae bacterium | reverse complement strand
TCCGCAGCCGGATGCCATCCTGGTTGAACTTGATGATCTTTTCGCCCAGTAGAATGCCAAAATAGGAGACGATCACCTCGTTGTTTTCGATATTCTCCGGCTGTGCCGCTTCACCGGACAGGTCGCTGATGACGGCGGTATTTATATGGAGGATCGGATTTTCCGTAATGAGCCGCGCGATCTTTAGCTTGCCTACCACCCGCAGCCAAAACGCCGCCGCAACTCCGCTGGCAATCACTATGCCTGCCAGAAGTATCTGCGCTCGGATTTCAGACATTGCTTCCCCGAAAATAAAAAGCATACCGCCCGTCAATATGCCAAAGACGGTTAGAGCTGCCAAGACAAAAATTTTTCTTTTGATCGCTTTCAAACGTACGCCTCCTTGTCCGGCAGAATTTTATTCGTCTGAAACAGCATAGCAAAAGCGGGGCCATAAAAAATCACCCGACCGGGTAGCTTGCATGAAAAAAGCCCCTACCTTTTTCGGGTAGGGGCTCAAATTACATGATATTCAGGGTACTATACGAGAGGGAGGCCACCCTCTTTTTTCAATATGATGTTAATCAACTCCGCGCGGCTTTGAATACCAAATTTGGAATAGATGTTTTTCACATAATACTTGACCGTATTTTCGCTGATCGTTAGTTCGCCGGCAATCGTCCTGTAGGTCTTTCCCTGAAGCAGCAAGGAGGCGACTTTGTTCTCCCGTTCCGACAGGTTTCCGAACCTGGCGGCGCGGTCAAGCTGATTCGTTTGTTCCTGTGCGCACAGCCCGGAGAACTCAGAAAGATACGCATGACCTTTTAGTAGAGAGGAAAGATGCTTGTGCAGCGGCGGTAGGAGAACCAGCGTAACACAAACCACGACCAGCGCCAGCAGTGTGGGATCTGAAACGCGTATATTCGCGGATGTGACGGCTTTTCCAATGAGCCCGCCCAGCAGCACGCCCAATACATTGGCGGAGAGACCGATTCCGAGGACTTTGGCTGGATTCTGATGAAACTCCAACATTTCACCAAGTATGCTCCACCAAAACAGGTCGTACACCCCACAGGCTCCAAGCATCAGCGTGTTGACCAGAAGATAGCTGGCCGCCCCGCGGCCAAGACCCATGAACCCGATAAAGGAAAGACCGATCATGGCGATGGCCACATAGAGGATGTAGGCACGGTTGATTCTCCGGGACAGGTTCCTCATAATGAAAAGCGCGGCGATATAAGGAACAGCCCAATACCAGCTTGTTAAACCTTCAAGATGCGCAAAGGCGGGATTTACCACCTGATACATGAGCCCTGAGTTGATGGTGATAATGACGATAAACAGGCACAAAAAGGCCAGAAGCCTCGCAATGCCTACGGGATTCTCCTTCTGTTCGGAGGGAGTGGAGGAAACTGCGTTATCATCTGCCGGAAGCTTTAGGGCAAACACGAAGGCACCGAGTAGCATAAGCATGGCCAATGCCAGCCCTATCTGCGGCGATAGATGAATGGCCGCCATATTGCAGAGTATCATGAGGACATTGGATAAAATCAGCATATCCGCGACCGTTTTGATCCGCTCGTTTTTTGGTGTGCCGCTTTTCAAGTAAAATGCCCAAGCTGCCACGCAGCCTCCGGCCAGAAACGAACCTACGATAATTCCGACCATCCAAAATACGGACGGTAGGAAGAAAAAAGCCACGGAAACAGCGATGAAAAAGAGATAAGAACACAGAAACAACCGTTTTGCAGCTTTCTTTGTTTTTATAAACAGACCGCACAGCAGCAGTCCAGCAAAAATAGCCGCGACTCCGCAGAAAACCATACCGACAGGGTCAATTTGGTGAGCATCGGCAAGTGAATAGAAAATTTGGCCTTCAAAGAGGAAGGCCAGCATCCATGAAGAAAACAGGGAAAGAACGAGAACGGAAAGCTTCCGTTCGTCCAAATTTATATGTAATATCTTTTGTGGATGTCTATCCGCCATCTCGCCACACTCCAAATAAATACGCACCGCTAATGCTGCTTTTTCGTCTTCCATTGGCGGGCTTGGGAGCATCTTTTGGTATGAGCCATAGATTGCCCTTAAAGAGTTTTCTTAATTATATTACAGTTTGCACCACTTTTCAATAAATTGAAATATATCGTAAATTGGAATATATTGTGCTTCTTAGACGAAGTTTTGCGCTTTTTCTCGGCGCGGGATGATGGGGACACGAGGGAACAGGGTTGTGACGTGTTCTGCGGTAATTGCACCTCAGCCCCGCAGGAGCCACAGAATTTGACGCCGGGATTGAGCTGCGCGCCGTAGCTTTTGCAAAATTTACTCTTGGTCAAACTCTCCTTTACTTGAGTAGCGGGCAATTGCATCGAAAGCACATGTCGTCCGTTATGTCGCACAGCGTGCCGCAGGCGTTGCAGAAGATAATGCTGTCCCGAGATTTGTCGTATTTCTCATAGGAATTCAGCCCCGCGTGATGGCGCACCCGGTCGTCTACTTGAAAATAGTCAAAAACAGTCATATCGTCCTCGGCGGTCATCCGGTGGGTTTTGCCTCGCACATCCCGCACGATAACGGCATATTCGGTGTAATAGTGGATAGTGGAATCATTATCTCCGGTGTCATGGCGTCGGTTTTTCTGTTTGACGGTTTTGTCAACCACCACGCCGTCCCAGGTTTTGCTTCTTTTTCTGGCGATAATGGAATAGAGCGCAATTAGCAAAAACATTCCTCCGATGCCCAGTCCGATGAATAATGCCTGCGGGTTCTCCATCTCACGGCTGCTTTCGCCGTAGATGTAAAAGCCAATGACCGCGGCGATGGCCAGTATCATAGAGAAAAGGGCAGCCCATCGGCTGGTGTGTTTCAGATACCGGGCAAAGGCCGGATCATGGATGCGCTCGGAGTAGCCGACGCGCCCGCCCCTTGCAATAGGGCGGTTGCCCGGCAGGTTGCCTGTTTGGGTTCCACAGCCGGTGCAAAAGCGGGTATTCTCCGGCAACACAGCCCCGCAGTGTATGCAATACATGGTTATCCCTCCTCGTATAGTATGTTTAGATCCACTTTTTTAGTGGTTCAAACATACTATTTTATTTTCTCAGTCGGGCAGGTATTTGCTACATATTTAATCAGGATGAAATAAACGTTGTAATAAAATTTCAACGTGTAATCGGAACCGTTTTTTATCTTACAATTCATCAAATAATACACCATAGGTTACGTTTTTGTTTTGTGCTCTTTTCATTGTCTCACACATAATAAAAACACCTCTCATTTGTTTTATTTTGATAAGGTGTTTTACGAAACGTGTGTACTCAAATCAATAAAATTAGGTATACATGCTTACGAATTGTTTTTCGTGTTCATAATTTTCTTCAAAAACCCTGAACGCTTACTGTACTTTATGGCGGAGAGAGAGGGATTCGAACCCTCGGTAGAGTTACCCCTACACACGCTTTCCAGGCGTGCACCTTCAACCTCTCGGTCATCTCTCCGAATGGTCTCCTGAACTTTTGAATATTCAGTTCCGCATAGTCTACTCAAGTATGATACTTGAATCTTGCCTAATTGTCAAGATACTTCTAATTCTTACCAGAGTTGAGGGATGACTATAACTAAACCATTCAATAAAGGCGGGCGGAGAAACATCCGCCAGGTTCTTTGCGGCCAAATCTACCTGCAAATTTACGGCTCCGTCTTTATCCCCCGTCAATATTACGGCGGTGCGATCCGCTTTTAATTCCATCCGGCGCGAAATACAATTTTCCACGGGGCGGCTAAGAAAAGTCACGAGCAAAAGAAACAAGGCTAAAAAAGCCAGCGCCTGAGGGGGATAAAAATCCCTTTGCCCCCGTAAGCCCTCCAAAAAATAAAAGAGAAAAGCCCAAAGAAGGAAACTGCCCAGAACCCCACCAACTATCCCTTTGATGATATGGGCATGCCGCCAGTGCGCCATTTCATGCGCTACTACCGCTTTTACCTCTTGCTCGGAATAATCCCGTAATAAAGTATCATATAATACAATCCTTTTCGTCTTGCCTAAACCCGTAAAATACGCATTCGCCGCCGTAGTACGCCTACTGGCGTCCATTACCAGCACTTCTCCTACCTTGATTCCGGCTTTTTGCGAGAGCTCCTGCACCATTTTGATGACGGCGGGATCACGCACCGGTTGAAAATCATTAAACAGCGGAGCAATAACAACCGGCCACAGCAATGTCTGCACCAACAACCAAAACCCGGTGAAAACTGCTCCGGCCAACCACCATCCGCGCGGCCAACGGTCCATCGCCAGAAATAGCAAGGCCGCTCCCATAAAGGATAAGACAAAATCGAGCCCGGCACTTAAAAAATAGTCACGCCACCAGGAGGAAAGAGTCTGCGTTAAAAAGCCCCAGTGCTGTTCCCACCAATAGCCGATGAACAAATTAAACGGCAGATTCAATAATTTTAATAAGAACCATAAGATTAAGAAAAAAGCCAATCTACCGCTCCATATTCCGCAACCGGTCCAGCGGCAGATTGGCTGAGAAAGCGTCTCGGCCCTGCCGCTGGAGACAAGCCAGCCTAACACGAAAATTTGCACTGCAAAACTGATAATATAGGCAAGGCGATGAGCGCTTAAATAGTTTCTTCCTTGTAAAATTTGCTGTTCCGTAAAATATGATAAAGCTTCCGGCTTGAACACCTCCGGAAAAAGAGTAAACCATAAATACAAAAGTGCCAAAACCCCGGTCGGCAACAGCAAAAAAAGCCACTTTTTCTCGATTATTGACTTCACCCCCTGCCCCTCCGTACTTCTCAGCTCCTGCGGTAATCTTGCCACATGCTCTTATGTTACTCTTTTTTTCGCCTTAACTTTTCGTAAGGTAAAGTTCAAGCAACCGGACCAATCCCCAAGCCAGCAAGGCGTACACCAGCATGCCAATAAGCGTTGCCGGCTCAAAAACCGACTGTGTCTCCGCTCCTCTGGTGACAAAAGGGCTAAAAATCCCTAAAAAGGGAGCCAGTAACCCACCGGTTACCGCATATATTCCCGCCACAAAACCGCTCTGCGGATTTGCTCCCAATAATCTAAAAATAAACCGAAAAATTAAGAGTGTTTCTAATAACCCCAGAAGGTAATATATGATCCTTTTACTTAAAATATACCTGCTCAAAGCTTCCATCGCCGGTTCCTCCCATCTTACTTTTCGCTAATCAAGACTGAAGCCACAAGAAAACGCGACGTAGTCTTTCAAGCTTATTATGAGCAGCACCCGGCAAAACCATTCCTTCTTTTTCGCTTTTACCTAATTTATAACTTAGGCTACTTTAATATTTCGTAGCTACCTGCTACCACCGGTAAATTTAGGCTACCAAGCACCCGTTCTAACAGAACTCCTTCCCGGCGCGGATATTCATAACCATAACTGGCTCTGATGGCCGTGGTGATAAATTGCACCCCGCGATCCAACGCAATGGGTAAGCTATCACCCTGCAACAAACTGCCCACCAGCACGCTAGTAAAGGCATCTCCGGTGCCCGGATAGTGGGCGGGAATATACACACAGCTAACCTTCCAGAACCGGCCGTCCTGGCGATTATAGGCCAAAACACTGGTGCTTTTACTGACATGACAATCAGGTGCGCTGGTGATAATTACCGTCTCCGGCCCCATCTCCGCCAAACGAATCAGCCACCCCTTAAGCTCCTCTATCGAAATATCCTCACGATACTTTTCACCTAATAAAAAAGCCGCTTCCGTAAAATTGGGCGTAATAATATTCGCTTTTCCAATCAGGCTGCGCATCTTTACGACCATTTCTTCATTCATGGTTTCATAGAGTTTGCCGTCGTCGGCCATCACCGGATCTATGACTACCAGCGGTTTATTTCCGGAAAAATCGGCAATAAAGTCCGAAATAATCTGCACCTGCCTGGGAGAACCCAAAAAACCACTGTAGATACAATCAAATTCCAGCCCCAGCTTGCGCCAATGCTTAATAATACCTTCCAACTGTTCCGATAAATCCATAAAATAATAGCCGGCGAAACCCCCTGTCTGTGTAGAGAGCAGGGCGGTCGGTAAAGAGCATACCTGCACCCCCATCGTCGAAAGGATCGGGATCACTACCGCCAGCGAAGAACGACCAAACCCCGATAGATCGTGCACCGCCGCCACTTTCTTTACTGCCTGCGCTGCCCGCTTCGAGAACTTCGAGTTT
>CAZVLC010000090.1:0-6314 GCA_964627885.1 uncultured Peptococcaceae bacterium | reverse complement strand
TCCAATATTTTCAAAGCCATAAAGCGCAAAGGATATGAGGGCGGTTTTAATCCCAGTGCCTCGATTGCCTGTTCCAGCTTTTTTCTTTCTGCTTCAATTTTTTCTCCGTAGTCGAGCTGAAAAGATTGTTTCGGACAATTAATAGCCTTTCTGTTCATATTAATATCCGGTGAGATAGCGACTTGAATCAGCTCTTGCAGCCCACGGCTTGTGCGGGCGATGGTGGGGATTACGGGCGCTTTTAGTAAAGCGGCAAGTTTGGGGACATTAATTTTAATATCATTTTTTTCTGTTTCATCCATCATATTCAGGGCTACAATCACAGGAACGCCCATTTCCAACAGTTGCACCGTCAGATAAAGGTTGCGTGGTAGATTGGTGGCATCAAGGACATTAATCACGGCGTCGGGTTTTGCCAGCAGTAAATAATTTCTGGCGACCATTTCGTCTTCGGTATGGGCACCTAAACTGTAAGTACCCGGCAAATCTATCACATTAATTTGCGGATTATTGATCAGGAATCCTTCCTTTTTTTCAATGGTGACGCCTGGCCAGTTACCAATCCTTTGCTTCGCACCGGTTAAACAATTAAACAGGGAGGTTTTACCGGTATTCGGATTTCCGGCTAAAGCGATATTCTTCACTGTTGTGGACATTCCTAAATTCTCCTTAATTCAACGAGGATTTTGCCCGCCATTTGCCGTCCAAGGGCAATACGGCTGCCGGAAAGGGCTATGAGCACAGGGCCCCAGCCGTCATTTTGAATCACGTTTATTTCGGTGCCGCGGTTAATCCCCATTTCGTTTAACCGGGTTTTTAAGCCGGTTCCGCCGGAAATGTTTTTAATTACAACTTTACTACCTTGGTGCGTTGAAGCAAGAAGTAGTTCATTTTCGGTCATTTCAAGTCACCTCGTCATCATTGGTTTGTGTGTTTCGATTGTAATTCGGATTTAATTAATTTGTTTGCTTTCTTCAAATTGAGGTCACTGCTAATTTCATAGTTGCCGTGTTCGAGATAAGAAATCATACCGGCAAGCGCTTGAGGGCTAATAACGTGTTCAATCAGACACGCGTCCTTATTGGCGATCTCCGCATCAACCTCGAGTACTTTAACAAAAAACTCGCGGATAATTTTATGTTTCTTTTTCACCTTCAGGGCGGCCAGTTCTCCTTTTTTCGTCAGAGTAACCGGACCGTATTTTTCCTTGAGCACTAAGTTTTCCGCAATTAAGGTGTCAATTGCTTGCGTGGCACTGGCTTTAGCTATGTTTAAAGTATTGGCGATATCGGTAATGCGGACAAATCGGCCGTTTTCGGAGAGTTGCAGAATTGTCTCAAGATAATCCTGAGTGGAAGGAGTAAGGGGGTTATTTACCATGGGATGGTCACTTCCCTTATATATGTTAGGTTTACCTAACTTTATTTTAAACCTACCAGTACTTGAGGTCAATAGTGAAAAAAAATAAACTGAACGGCACCTACCCGAAAAAGGTAGGGGTTTTTTTGCGTAAACCACCCGATTCGGGTGAGCTTTTTTTGTTTGTGTGTTGTTATGCTGTTTCTTGGCAGATGAAATCCAAGCACAGATACTCTTGCTAGGCGTAATGCTTGCGAGTGAGGTTGGTGGCAGGTTTCACTCCACAAATGCTATTGATTAAGGAGGTTAATTCAGGATGACCAAGAAAGCTTTTATTCTCTTAATCGCTCTGCTTATGTTGTTCCTGGTGGCGTGCCGAGATAAGAGTGGATTCTCCGAAACCGACGCCGAACAGCAAGGGAAAAGCAATACGGCGTCTCAGAGCGAGCAGCAACAGCAGTCCTCGAAAGAGCCGCAAGGCTATCAGATCAAATTTAGTAAGTTTGTGAAAAGCCCTACCTTCGATTACCACTTTAAAGAGGCCGAGCTATTGACGGCATGTCTTAAGGGGATTAACGCCGAGATCCGTCCTGGTCAAGAGTTCAGCCATTCAAGCTCTGCTTCCGAAGGCAGTTGGTCGATGTCTCTCAAGATGACGGGACAATATGGAGAAACCAAATACCGGGACGGGGTAATCCCTGCGCTGAAGGGTCAGATGGAATTCTCGGGTGAAAGCAACGATCCGCGCAGCGGGATTTCCTATAAATTCTCCGGACCCTTTGTATTGCCGTTCGCAACTTTGAGGCCCGTCGACCCGGATCATGAAACCATCAGAATTGGGCAGGCGGATGTAGTTGGTGAAAGGGAAAAGTATCTTGAATACTACGAGTATGGTGAATTTGAAGAGAAGATAAAACCTCCGGAGGAGTTCCTGTTTATTGTCAATGCTCTTGAATAACTTAATATTTGAAAGGCGGTAATAAGCATGAAGAAACTATTAATTACTATTTTTCTGGTCATTGTTTGTGCCGGGTTGATAAGCGGATGCAAGGATAACGAGGGTAAAACGAGTTCTGCTCCCGCATCTCCAGATCAAGCGAAGGCAACCGAGGCAGTGCCAACGCTGGAGGAAGTGATCAGCGGAACCTGGAGCCTTTATGCCGGATTTGAACAAAGCGGCGAGCTAACCTATACATCCTCAGATTCGGCGAAGTATTCTTTTACTTTTGATGCGGATAACGGTTTTTCTGGCGAATATCAGCAGAGCGATGGGTACATTAATGCTACTTTTACAGGTACATACGATGTTACTAACAGCAAGCTTGCATATAAAAATCCATACGATTGGTACTATTACGCCACAATTGATAAAAACAGCATAGCGGACTCGGGCCAATCCAGTCTGCTTGGAAGACTTGGGGAGCAGGGGCTCCATTTGATTTTCAAATTCAGAGAGCTTGACGGCGAAAAGTTGCTCTATGAAGAAGAACAGCGTCTGTATTTTAAGAGATAATTTCTTTTTCCATCGGGCGTCAATGGTCATCGCCAATATCCTGGCATGAAGGTGGCGAGGGTTAAGACGGAATGCCGGGAAAGGAAAATATTTAAGTCCGAGGCAAAGTAAAACCGAAGCAGGGGACTGATCAGGGAATCTAGTCTCAACACCTCCTCCTCTGTGATTTGTAACCCTTGGCGAGACTCAGAACGAACTAACTCATATTCCTTTTATCCGCGAGTTGCGGAGTAAATTCTTTTTTCCAATGTACAAGAATTTTTATCTTCACAACCATTACAGACATAAGGCGGTTTTAAAAGCCTCTGACATATTTCCTTACGATAGTCAGGGCATAGGGACGAGTTAATGCACCAACAAATACAAATGCAGTTTTTGCTCAGATTATGGTATAATTGCACAAGATAAGTCTATTAATGCAAAAGAGAGGTGCCTCCTTTGCCTACTAACAAGAAAATTGACAGATGGATCTCTCTTTCGATCGCCGGCTTTTCCGTACTTTTTGCTTATCTTTTATCTTTTCTTTTTGAAGGCCAGGTACTGTACAGCTTGCTGGCTCACTATGGCGTCCAGGACTCTGCCTACATTTTGGCTGCCATTGTTGCGCATTTTGCGGGACTGTTCTCCTGCGGCTATCTTGTAAAATCTCCGAGCGCGGCAAAGTATATGATGCTTAGCAGCATGGGGGTATGTTTCATTGCGACTGTACCGTTTTTCTTTGCTCCGTCGCTACTGTGGGCAGCGGGATTAATTGTCAGTGGGTATGCGGGAGGCTGCGCAGTGGCCTCGTGGGGATTTTTCCTGAAGACTTTTACACCGAAGAAGCAGCGCCTCAAATCCTGCGCGGATGTCCTGATTTATTCCAATATTATCATGATTGCTATTAATGTGGTGGCAGTGAATTTTCCACCTTTTATCGGGCTGGCTCTTTCCATGTCCTGCTTGGTGGCAGGGATAGCGTTTATTAGCGTACTGCCGGCTGAAACGAAGAAATTCGGGGGGGAAGAAGCGGACGGCCACGCGCATGACGACATTAATAAATCGTTGCTGCTGCTTTGTTTGTTCGTTGTTGTCATCACCATCAATTCCGGTCTTATGTACCAGGTCATAAACCCGGCTTTTGAACATCTGACGGGGTTTGTTAGTTGGTATTGGGCTGTCCCGTATATTATTGCGCTTGCCGTTTTGCGGAATATGCCGCTGAAGGCACAGCGTTCAAGAATTTTATATATTGGCATGGCCATGATCATGGGGGCATTCATTACTTTTATGTTGCTGGGACGGAGCACTTCCGATTATTTTGTTGTGGATACGCTGATGCTCGGTGCCTGCGGGATCTTTGATTTATTTTGGTGGAGTATCATCGGAGAGATGCTGGAGTATACCGACAATCCGGTTAAGGTGTTCGGCATGGGGCTTTCCGCTAATGTATTCGGCGTTCTCAGCGGAGATGTTGTCGGAATAGCGGTAACCTCCATTCAACTTCCCGGTGCGGAAGTGGCGGTTATTGCGCTTACAGTTGTATGTGTTACCCTGGTGATGTTGCCGCCGCTCAATCGGCAATTGGTGATGCTGCTTAAGAATCACGTCTATCTAGCCGCCTATGATCGGATGAGCATGACCCAACAGACAGATATCATTCGGCAGACGAAAACGATCGCAGAACTGACTGCCAGAGAACAAGAGGTTCTCCAGAATATATTGTCCGGCAAGTCCAACCGCGAGATTGCAGAGGCTCTGTTTATCAGTGAGAGCACTGTTAAAACCCACACCCGAAATATCTTTTCAAAATATGATGTCGGAAGCCGTGCGGAGCTGATCAGCACTCTGCTCAAAAACCAATCCGATTCATAGCTTAAAAAAAATAAACATGCTCTATATATAACCGAAAAAAGGCCTCCCATACAAAGGATGAGAGGCCTTTTCTGCTTGCTTATTACTTTTCTTCGATGCGGAAGATACGTATTGGTATAGGTGGGGCTTAATGTTAGCTTTCTTTAATAACAGATTTAACAAAGCGTTCCAGAATCGCGGCGACTTCTGCCCGCGTTGCTGTTTCGATCGGTGCGAATTGACCACCGTCACGCCCGGTTATAATGCCGGTCGTCTGGCAGTAGAGCGCCGCGCCCTGTGCCCATGCTGAAATCGTATCGGCATCGGTATAATTCAGCGCGGCATCCATGTTATCGGGTAAGATGCCGAGGTAATCCGCGAAGCGGCACAGAATTGCCGCCATCTGCTCGCGGGTGATGGGATCGTCCGGACCGAATGCGCTGTTTCCGTAGCCGCTGATGATGCCTTCTTCGGCGGCCCAGTCCACATACCGTCCGTAATAATCGCCATAATCGCAGTCGTTGAAGACGTTGACGTCTGAAACTTTAAGCTCGCCGAAGCTACACTCAAAAAGTCGACCGGTGACCGTTGCGAACATGGCTCTCGTCATTCCCGTATTGGGCGAGAAGGTGTTGCTTCCCGTACCGAAAAAGATCTCGCGTTCCGTCACGAATCCGATGCAAGATGCCGCCCAGTGGCCGGAAATGTCCGCAAAATCTTTGCTGTTTGGCGTGACCGCCACTGCTGCGCCGGAAGGAGCGATGTACTTCCCGTTTGCCGCAAAGCCAATGAACACCTTGTTGCCGTTGTCACCAAGGTAATATGGCACGCCCGTCGATTGGTCGTAGGAAACGACATTATTCAAGACCAGCGCGTAGGGCGAGAATTCCGAGGTCTCAAAGACGAGATACCAGACTTCATTAATCTGGGCGAGGCGGGAAGACAGCGTTGTAATCGTTCCTTCGTCAGACTTGTGCACGACGGAGAGATGATCCTTCATCTCAAGTAGTGTGTCCGGTACCGGCAGGGAGATGGCCACAGTGTAGCCGTCCTTCGGTTGGGTCTTGGTATTTGTGCCCTTGATATACAGGGAAATATCGAAGGGATAGACGATTTTATCCGCCCCGAGGCCGAAGTTGGAGGACTTTTCATCCGTGTCCGTGACCTTTACTTCCACGGAGCTGGAAAACGCGTTTGTCATATTGGCCTCGGCCCTGATGGCTCCCTCAGCACTGTTGAACAAGCCGCTGCTCGTTTCCGTGACGGTGATGGTTTTCGAGGGAGTATGATTGCCGGATTTGCGGACAGTGGTAAAGACGGCTTCTACCGTCGTGGCGTACGAGGGCATGGTGAAGGAATTTTCGTTGGTGCTGACCGTTGTATCCGTATCTCCAGTCTTATACACATTCCAGGACGAAAATTCGTAACTGCGATTCGGAGCGGCTTCCAATGTTATTATATCGCCCGGCGCCGCATTTTCCGTTTCCATACCATTCACCGCAACGGTAAAGCTTCCGTTTTCATCGGTTTCCTTGGTGATGTCGTAAGTGGTGGCGATTTCAAGATATTTGTCGTCGGTGGAATAAGGATATGTCCCATAGGTATATTC